>NZ_KV809094.1:0-195282 GCF_001812455.1 Corynebacterium sp. HMSC076C10 | reverse complement strand
GTGTCATAAACTTACACAGTTTCACATTTGCAGCCCGTATTCGCACGTGGAGCTCGTAATTTTTCGGGTTGCCAGTTATCGGGTTGCTAGTTACCGGGTCATCAGTTGTCGGGTTGCTGGTTTTTCTACTCCCCCCCCCGGGCTGTAAAAAATCGGCGTGCGGTCGATTGACCGCACACCGATTAATTAGCCGCGTTAGCTGAGCTAGGGCGTGTCTCCTAATTGTGGGCCTGTGCTCGAGCATGATTGAGGTGTGTCACAACGGTCTAGATTTACGCAGTTCACGAATGCACAGTGGGAGCGAGTTGAACCACTTCTGCCAACGAATGAGGGCCGTAAAGGCCGCCCGTTTGGTGATAGCCGCCGCGTTGTAGAGGGCATCATCTACCGGTACCGCACCGGAATCCCGTGGCGAGATCTCCCCGACCGGTATGGTCCCTGGCAGACGGTGTGGAAGCGGCATCGCCGCTACGCAACCGACGGCACCTGGGACCGCGTATTCGCGCACATCCTCGCCGAGGCCGATGCAGTGGGCGACATTGACTGGAACGTGTCAATCGACGCGACGATCAACCGTGCTCATCAGCACGGTACGAACCTGCCGCGCCCTGATCAGGACACAGGGGGCTCTATCGAATTACAAGAATCTGCCGTTATGCGAGATTGAACCGGCAGGTCACGGGATCGGGAGATCACGCGGAGGGTTGAGCACGAAGGTACATTTTGCTGTCGAGGGGCATGGCCGGCCGCTGTCGATTGTGGTGACGGGCGGGCAACGCCATGATGGCGCGATGTTGCAGGAAGTCCTCGGCGATATTCGGGTCCCGAGAATTGGGTGCGGGCAGGCGCGGACGCGCCCTGATGCGTTGCTTGCTGATCGCGGGTACACGTCACGGGTGAACCGCGCGTATCTGCGTGAGCGCGGCATCGCCGCGGTGATTCCGGAGAAGTCTAATGAGATCGCTGCCAGGAAGCGTAAGGGTCGTGCTGGCGGGCGACCGCCCGGGTTTGATGCGGAGCTGTACAAAGACCGCAACGTGGTCGAGCGGGCCTTTGGGTTGATGAAGCAGTGGCGCGGGCTTGCGACGCGTTATGACAAGCTCGCGGTCACGTATCGCGCGGGAGTGGTGCTTGCGGCGATTCTGGTCTGGTTACGCATATAAGAGACACGCCCTAGCAGGTTGCCAGCTTTGCCAGTTTTAGCCGCGAACCGGCTTTTCAGCCCACTGCTTTAGCTCAGTGTTCTTCTCGTCGACGCGAGCGAGCTGCTCTGCAACACGGACACCCGCAGTGCCGCCGCGAGTATCGCGGGAAGCGACAGCGCCGTCAATAGTAAGCACTTCACGGACCTTCGGAGTCAGTGCCGGGTGGACACCGGCGAGGTCCTCGTCGGAAAGCTCGTCCAGACCGATACCGCCCTTGGACTCTGCGATGCGGACACACTGGCCGGATGCCTCGTGAGCGTCGCGGAACGGTACGCCCTCGCGGACCAGCCACTCAGCCAAGTCAGTGGCCAGGGTGTAGCCAGCCGGAGCGAGCTCGCGCAGACGGTCTTCGTGGAAGGTCAGCGTTGCCACCAGACCGGTCAAAGCCGGAAGCAGTAGGGTTAGCTGCTCGACCGAGTCCACCAGAGGCTCCTTGTCCTCCTGGAGGTCGCGGTTGTAGGCCAGCGGCTGAGCCTTCAGCGTGGCCATGAGCCCTGCAAGATTACCGATCAGGCGACCGGTCTTACCGCGGGTCAGCTCTGCCACGTCCGGGTTCTTCTTCTGCGGCATGATGGAGGATCCAGTCGACCAGGCATCAGCCAGAGTGACGTAACCGTACTCCGGGGTGGCCCAGTAGATGATTTCCTCTGCCAGGCGAGACATGTCCACAGCAATCTGGGCGAAAACAAAAGCCGCCTCAGAGGCGAAGTCACGCGAAGAAGTGCCGTCAATGGAGTTGTCCGTGGCAGAGTCGAAGCCGAGCTCCTCCGCGATGGCCTCCGGATCCAGGTGCAGCGAAGATCCCGCGAGCGCACCGGAACCGTACGGGGACACAGCCAGTCGACGGTCGAGATCGCGGATGCGGTCCAGATCTCGCAGCAGCGGATGCGCGTGAGCCAGCAACTGGTGGGCCAGCAATACCGGCTGCGCTGCCTGGGAGTGGGTCTTGCCCGGCATGATGGCATCCGGATGTGCCTTGGACTGAGCTACCAGGGCGGCAACCAGGTCAGTGACATCCAGTGCAACGCCGCGCACGGCATCGCGCAGCCACATGCGGAACAGAGTTGCCACCTGGTCATTGCGGGAACGACCAGCGCGCAGGCGACCGCCGACCTCCGGGCCGACGCGATCAATCAGACCGCGCTCCATAGCACCGTGGACATCCTCATCCGTCGGCTCTGGACCAAATTCGCCGGAGGCAACGTCGCGACCGAGCTGATCAAGGCCTTCGATCATGGTGTCAAAGTCGGCATCGCTGAGCAGCCCACGGGCATGCAGCACTCGGGCGTGGGCCTTGGACGCAAGAACGTCGTAAGGCGCGAGCACCCAGTCAAAATGGGTGGACTTGCTCAATGCGGCCATCGCCTCGGACGGGCCACCGGCAAAGCGGCCGCCCCACAGGGAGCCTTCGTTGGTACCGTGCTTTTCGACCATTGTCTTTTCCAATAGGCCTTTCGCTCTAGTCGCTCTGGAGAATCTTTACAGTTTGAAGTCGCGCTTTGCGGCCATCTTCGAGGACAGGCCGTGCAGCTCGACAAAACCGCGAGCCAGGGTCTGGTCGAAGGTGTCGCCCTCGTCGTAGGTAGCCAGGTTGAAGTCGTACAGCGAGGTGTTCGAACGACGACCGTTGACGTTGCAGTGACCTGCGTGCATGACCATGCGGATGTCACCGGAAACGCCCTTCTGGGACTCCTCGATGAAGGCATCCAGCGCGCGCTTCAGCGGCGAGAACCACAGGCCGTCGTAGACCAGGTTGGCCCACTCGCCCTCGACCTGGCGCTTGTAACGAGCCAGCTCACGCTCAACGGTGACGTCCTCGAGGGCTGCGTGTGCGGTCATGATGGCAATTGCGCCCGGAGCCTCGTAAATCTCGCGGGACTTAATGCCGACCAGGCGGTCTTCAACCATGTCCAGACGACCGATGCCCTGAGCACCAGCGCGGCGGTTCATCTCTTCGATGGCCTCAAGCACGGAAACCTTCTTGCCGTCGATGGCAGTCGGCTTACCATCCTCGAAGGAGATGATGACCTCGTCCGGGGAGCTGAAGTTCAGGGTCGGATCCTCGGTGTACGCGTAGACATCCTTGGTCGGTGCGTTCCACAGGTCCTCCAGGTAGCCGGTCTCAATGGCACGACCGAAGAGGTTCTGGTCAATGGAGAACGGGGAGGACTTGGACTGCTCAATTGGCAGACCCTTCTCCTCAGCGAAGGCAATAGCCTTGTCGCGGGTCCAAGCGAAGTCACGAGCCGGTGCAATAATCTTCAGATCCGGGGCGGTGTTGGCGAAACCAACCTCGAAACGGACCTGGTCATTGCCCTTACCGGTGCAGCCGTGTGCGACGTGAGTGCCACCGAACTCCTCTGCGGCCTTCGCCATGTGCTTAACAATCAGCGGGCGAGACAGTGCAGAAACCAGCGGGTACTGCTTCATGTAGAGACCATTGGCCTTGATGGTCGGCAGGCAGTACTCCTCGGCGAACTCGTCCTTAGCGTCGACAACGACAGCTTCGACAGCGCCGGCGTCCAGAGCGCGCTGACGCACGGACTCCATGTCCTCGCCGCCCTGTCCGACATCGATGGAAACTGCGACGACCTCGCCGTCGGTCATTTCCTTGAGGTACGGAATAGCAACGGTGGTGTCGAGGCCACCAGAGTAAGCAAGAATAACCCGGTTGGTCATAGGGTAAGCGCTCCTTTAATCGGTGCTTTAAAGCATTTCGTGGAATAGTTTACTGGTTCGTTCCGGCGGCTAGACGCTGGGCTAGGTCAGCGCCGGAAAGTGGTTCTCTAGCCAGGCACATTACGGTGTCATCTCCCGCAATTGTGCCAACGATTTCTTTGAGTCCCGCACGGTCAATCACACTGGCTAGATACTGTGCGGCTCCCGGTGGTGTACGCACAACCGCGATGGTGCCCGAATGATCAATGGAGACCAGCAGCTCGTCTAAAACACGCCGCATCCTGGCCACTGCCCCGCTGGAGACAGCGAGTGCATCTTCGACGATGGAATAACGCGAACCGTTGGCTCCATCGCGAATCTTTCGGGCGCCCAGCTCATCGAGGTCTCTGGACAACGTCGCCTGCGCAATCTCAATGCCTTCGTCGGCAAGCAGCTCGACGAGCTGAACCTGACTGGACACGTGATGCTGCGCCAGCAGGTCAGCGATGCGCGTCTGCCGAGCTGTTCGAGAACCTGGTTGTGCTGCGGTCATGACCTTACTGCCTCTCCACCAGCCAGGTCAGCAACGCCTTCTGAGCGTGCATGCGGTTTTCCGCCTCGTCGAAGACTACCGACTGCGGGCCATCGATGACCTCGGAGGTAACTTCGTTGCCGCGGTATGCCGGCAAGCAGTGCAGGAAGATGGCATCCTCATTTGCCTTCGTCATCAGCTCAGCGTTGACCTGGTACGGCAGAAACGGAGTACGACGATCCAGGCCGTCGTTCTCCTGCCCCATGCTGACCCAGGTGTCAGTGATGACAACGTCGGCACCGGCAATGGCCTCATCGACGTCCGCGGTCACGGACACGGCCGCACCGGTCTGTTCCGCGACCTTCTTGGCGCGGTCGACGTAGACCTGCTCCGGCTGGAAGTCCTCTGGTGCACAGATGGTGACGTCCAGACCTGCGGTGGCGAAGCCCACGAGGTAGGAGTTGGCCATGTTATTGGCACCATCGCCGAAGTACACAGCCTTCTTGCCACGCAATCCCGTCTGGCCTTCTTCCGGGCACTTGTGCTCGATGATGGTCTGCAAGTCAGCGAGAATCTGGCACGGGTGGAACTCGTCGGAAAGCGCGTTGACAATCGGCACCGTCGCGGTCTCAGACATGGCCTCCAGCCCTGACTGTGCGTAGGTGCGCCAGACAATTGCCGAGACAAAGCGGCTGAGCACAGCAGCGGTGTCCTGGTAGGTTTCGCCCTTGCCCATCTGCGAGTTACCGGTTTCGACCACAATCGCGTTGCCGCCCAGAGCCGCAATGCCAGCGTCGAAGGAGAAACGGGTACGAGTCGACGTTTTGTCGAACAGCACCGCAACCGACTGTGGCCCCTCAAACGGCCGGCGGGAGTACGGCGCTGTCTTCAGCTCTGCAGCCAACTGCAGCACCTCAGCCTGCTCCTGTGGAGTCAGGTCATCATCGGCGAGAAAATGACGGAGCATCAGTTCCTAATTCCTTCCTTTGTTAGCGACAGCCTCGGCGGCGTCGTTCAGGCAGGCATCAATCAACTCGACGGCGCGGTTGACTTCCTCATCACTGAGGTTCAACGGAGGCACAATACGCAGCACATTCGCCTGCGGAGCGTTCAGAATGACACCACGCTCATAACCGGCGTTAACCGCTTCCTTCGCCAGGTTCTCGCACAGCACCAGTCCAAGCATGAAACCGCGACCACGCACGTGATCGACATGGCTTAACGACGCAAGCTTGCGAGCCAAAACCTTGCCCTTCTCAGTGACTCGGTCGAGCAGCTTTTCCTCTTCCAGCGTCTCGATGACGGCCAGGCCGGCAGCAGCACAGACCGGATTGCCACCAAAGGTGGTGCCGTGTGCACCAGGAGTGAACAGTTCCGCTGCGCGGCCGTTAGCGATGACAGCACCCAGCGGCAGGCCGCCGCCGAGCCCCTTCGCCAGGGTCATAACGTCCGGCACGATGCCATCGTGCTGGTGGGCAAACCACTGGCCGGTACGGCCAATGCCGGTCTGTACTTCGTCGACAATCATGAGGACGTCGAATCGCTTGGTCAGTTCGCGGACGGCAGCGAGGTACCCCTCTGGCGGTGCGACCACGCCGGTCTCACCCTGAATTGGTTCCAGAATCACCGCAGCGACACCCAACGGATCGGATTCGATGGTCTTGGTGAGGAAGTCAATGTCACCGTAGGGCACGAACTCGACTCCACCCGGCATCGGTTCGAACGGGGTGCGCTTGTCCGGCTGACCGGTCATGGCAAGTGCGCCCATGGTACGGCCGTGGAACCCGTGGTGGGTAGCGATAATGCGATTGCGTCCCGTCAACCGCGCCAGCTTGAACGCGGCCTCATTGGCCTCGGTGCCGGAATTGCAGAACATAATCCGGGTGTCATCAGTGTCCCAGCCAGTGAGCTCAATGAGCTTCTCGCCCAGTGCCAACGGTGGCTCAGAGGCGAAAATGTTGGACACGTGCCCCATCGTGGAAATCTGCTTGGACACAGCTTCCACGATGGCCGGATGTGCGTGACCCAACGCGTTGACTGCAATACCGGCGAGCAGGTCCAGGTATTCCTTGCCCTCGGAATCCGTGACAATAGCGCCCTTACCCTTCACAAGCTCAATGCGCGGCGTGCCGTAATTGTTCATCATCGTGTGTTGCCACTGCTGCTTGAAGTCGCTCATGTCGTCTTTCGACCTGCCTAACGTGTGTAGCTAAATTCTTGTCAGTCTTTTCTGCCTTATCCGGGCTCTACCATTGTGCCGATACCGCCGGAAGTCATCAGCTCCAGCAGCACCGAGTGTGGCTGGCGGCCGTCGATAACGTGGGCTGCAGGCACTCCCCGATCTACTGCGTTCAGGCAGGACTCCATCTTCGGAATCATTCCGGAATCCAGCGTCGGAAGGATTTCTCGCAGATGCGAAGTGGAAATCTTCGACACCAGCGAATCGCGGTTCGGCCAATCCGTGTAGAGACCCTCGACATTAGTCAGAATCACCAAACGGTTCGCGTTAATTGCCGATGCCAGTGCACCTGCTGCCGTGTCGGCGTTGATGTTGTAGACCTCTTTGCCATCAGCGGACGGCGCAATCGTAGAGACCACCGGAATACGTCCGGCATCAATCAGGTCCAATAGCGTTTCCGAGTGCACCTCGGTGATATTGCCAACCAGCCCGATATCTGTCTCCTTGCCACCGACATTTACCGTGCGTCGGGTACCAGTGAACAGGCCGCCATCCTCACCAGAGGTACCCACTGCATAGGGGCCGTAGGCGTTGATGAGGTTCACCAGTTCGCGGCCGACCTGCCCGAAGAGCACCATGCGGACAATTTCCATGACCTCCGGAGTCGTGACACGGAAACCGCCTCGGAACTCTCCTTCCAGCCCCAGGCGCTTGAGCATCGACGAAATCTGGGGGCCTCCACCATGGACAACCACCGGCTTCACACCCACGGTGCGCAGAAAAACCATGTCCTGCGCGAAGGCCTTCTTCAGTTTCAGGTCGGTCATCGCGTTACCGCCGTACTTGACCACCACAATCTTGTCGCGGTGGTGCTGCAGCCACGGCAGTGCTTCCGCCAGCACATGTGCCCGCTGTTCGAAGGACAGCCCTTCGGTCAACTGGTGAACCATTGCAGAGTCTCCTCAAAACCTTTACGACGAATATGCCGAGTTGATGTGGACGTAGTCGTGGGAAAGGTCAGTCGTACGAATCGTGGCCTCTTCCGGATTACCAGTACCGAGGTCAACCTCAACGGCAATGTCCTTGCCGGAGAGATCCACTTCACGTGCATCTGGCGTGCCACCGGTATCGCGACAGACTACGTGACCATTGAAGGAAACGGTGATGTGCTCCGGATCCATATCCACCGGCGCAGTGCCGACAGCCGCCAGCACACGACCCCAGTTCGGGTCCGAACCGAACATCGCACACTTGAAGAGGTTGTCGCGGCCGATAATTCGAGCAGCTACCAGGGCATCTTCCGCGCCACCGGTGCCACGCACGGTCACGGACACACGCTTGGTCACGCCTTCGGCGTCCGACTGCATCTGGCGTGCGATGGAATCACACACGCTGAGCACTGCCTGGTCGAGCTCCTCCTGCGAGGGCTTCACACCAGAGGCACCGTTGGCCAAGATGATGACGGTGTCATTGGTGGATGTGGAGCCATCAATATCTAGGCGGTTAAACGTAACCTCACTAGCCTTGGCAATAGCCTCGTGCGCCATTTCTGCGCTTACCGACGCATCCGTCGTAATCACACCGAGCATCGTGGCCATCGACGGGCTAATCATGCCAACACCCTTGCCCATAGCGCCGACAGTGAATCCGTCACCATGCGCAACGGCCTGCTTTGCCACCAAGTCAGTGGTCAAGATGGCTTCTGCTGCAGCTGTACCTGCGGCGGCATCGCTGCCCAGGTTCTCACAAAGCTTCGGCACACCTGCCAGCACAATGTCCATCGGCAACCGGTCACCAATCAAGCCGGTGGAGCAGGTGCCAATCTCGGTAACATCGACGCCGAGCTCATCTGCAACCTTCTGGCAGACTTCGAGGGCATCGGCAATACCCGGCTGACCATTGCAGGCGTTGGCATTGCCCGAGTTCAGCACCACAGCTGACAGCTTGCCGTCAGCGATATGCTTCTTGGATACCGCCACCGGCGCAGCCTGGACACGGTTGGTAGTAAAGACAGCCGCGGCAGTCTTCTCCGGCCCCTGGTTTACGATGAGCGCCATGTCCGGGTTTCCGCTGACCTTGATGCCTGCAATGACACCACTGGCCGCGAACCCCTGAGGTGCACATACGCCGCCTTCGTCACCAGCGACGTTGACGAGACCTTCTTTTTCTTCCTTCATCATGGGGCAACTCCTACCAGTGGAAGTCCTGCAGTTTCATTCTGTCCAGTAACCAAATTCATGCACTGAACTGCGGCACCACCGGTGCCCTTTGTCAGATTGTCAATCGCCGAGGTCAACACCAGACGCTTGGCGCGTTCATCTACCTCAACCTGAATCTGAACCAAGTTAGAGCCAATTACCGACTGCGTCTGCGGCTGCAGCCCTTCGGCCAACACCTGCACAAACGGCTCACCCTTGTAGAACTCAAGGTAGGCCTCCCGTGCGGCTGCCTCCGTCACCCCGTCGACAAGCGGGGCGGTGATGGTGGTGAGAATGCCGCGTGACGTCGGGGCGAGCACCGGCGTGAAGCTGACGGTGAGATCCTCTGCGTACGGCTTGAGGTTTTGCAGGAATTCTGCGGTGTGGCGGTGCTTGCCCGCAGTGTTGTAGGCGCGGAGATTGCCCATAACCTCGGACCCGAGCAGGGGCACAGCTGCCTTCTTGCCCGCACCAGAGGTACCGGTGATAGAAACAACGGACAGATCCGGCTTGACCAGGCCCTTTGCAACTGCCGGCAGTGCCGTAATAGTGCCACCAGTGGGGAAACAACCCGGCACAGCAATGCGCTTGGAAGCAGCGACTACTTCTCTGTTGCCCGGCAGCTCTGGAATGCCGTAAGTCCAGGTACCGGCGTGCTCCGAGCCGTAGTAGTGCTCCCACTCAGTGGCGTCCTGCAGGCGGAAATCCGCGCCGCAGTCAATAATCACCGTGTCATCCCCCAACTGCTCTGCAATCGCAGCCGAATGACCGTGGGGCAGACCGAGGAACACCACGTCATGCCCAGCGAGTGTGTCACCATTAGTCGGCTCAATACGGCGGTCAGCCAAAGGTGCCACATGAGGCATAATGTCGCCCACGCGAGCACCCGCGTTGGATGCTCCCGTTAGTGCGCCGATGGTCAGTTCGCCGGAAAGATACACCGGGTGCGACAACAGGAGGCGGAGGATCTCTCCTCCTGCGTAACCGGTCGCACCGGCAATGGCAACGGAAATACTCATGCCAAACATTCAACACTTTTATTCACTGTGTTGCAAGATATTCATAGAATTCATTGCCAAAGTGCTGGAATTCTATCGATGTGACGTGAGTGAATTATGAATATAACGCCGTCGTCGGTACATACTCTTCGTTCACTGAGCGCGCCGGTCATTCAATCAGCACGCCGGATTACTCAACGCCGGACTATTCAACTACGACGCTTGGCTCCTGACTCATCACGCCATCTGCCCACTGCGCCACCGATGACGTCGTGGTGTAGAGATAGTAACCGGATTCCTCCGGTGCCACGCTGCCATCAAAAGCCACCGCGCCCGAGAACACCGCCGCTAGCTGGCCGTCGATAAAAAGTGGTCCGCCCGAATCGCCTACCTGCAACGCCGCGGGGCGCTCCATGCGCGCCAACACGGAGTCTTCCCGCACGCATTGTTGATACTTCACCGGACACATCGAAGCGGTGACGGTCGCCGACGGCAGCGTGCCATCCGCAACATCGCCGAGCAGCGATCGCCCATAGACCGTGCCTGCCGTTTCTTGCTCCGAAAACGCTTGACGACGTTCCATTGCGGGATACCCCGGAAGAGCTGCGTCGCCCGCAAGGTGAACAAGCGCTACGTCACCGGTGGGCGCAATTTCCCAGCTATCGATAGGAACACGGTGGGAATCCTGACCGAAACCGACCTCTACTTCCCCAGCCTGCTGCGGGACATCACGCACGCAGTGGGCGGCGGTCATTACCCACTGCGGGGCGATTGCAGTTCCCGTGCAAAAGTTTCCGGTATGGGGACTGGTCTGGACCATGATTGACACCACGGAGTCCGCCGCCACACTAGGCGCAGCAGCCTCCCCGCCAACCAGCGCAGCCGCACTCGGCGCGCCGGTGAGCAACAGACCTGCCGTGACAGCAGCTGCAGCCACAGTCGCCGCAGGCTTCGCGCTGCTCACCGCGCGCACTCCAACGCGCTGCTCTCGTGCCTCTGCGCTATTCAGCCTGTTGCCGCGGTGCCGCAAGTTGCCAATCATGGGTATCTCTCCCCGGGGTCTCCCCTTTTAGCCGCGCAGCTGAGCGCCGTGACGGGTAGTGGCCAGCCCAATGGCCGCCTCGCGAGCTGCGGAAGCTTCCTCTTCCTTCAGCGTACGGTCCGGCGCGCGGAAACGCAGGGAGTACGCCAGTGAGCGAACGCCTTCGCCCATCTGCTCGGAACGGTAAACATCGAAGATACGAATGGATTCGAGGAGCTCACCAGCACCCTCCACCAGAGTCTTCTCCACCTCTGCGGCGGAGACCTCATCGCTGACAACAAGCGCGACGTCCTGGTGGACAGCCGGGAACGGGCTGAGTACCGGCGCCGGCAGGTGCTCAGTCACTGGCAACGCATCGAGATTAATCTCCATAGCGCAGGTGCGCTCCGGCAGACCAGCATCCTTGCATACCTTCGGGTGCAGCTCACCGGCGTGGCCGACGACCTCGCCGTCGACAAGCAGCTCAGCGCAGCGGCCCGGGTGCCACGGCAGCACCTCAGCGTTGCGGATCTCCAGCTCGACATTGGCAGCGCGGGCAACAATGCGCGCGGCTTCGATGGCGTCCGCGACGGTGTACGCGGCCTCGTCACCCCACGGGCTATCCAGGCGGATACGACCGCAGGCGACAGTGGCGACGTGCAGCGGCTGCTCCGGCAGCGAGTCCAGCAGCTCGGCGCGCTCGGCCTCGCTCGGCAGACCCGCGGTAGACGGCATCGGCGAGACACCGTTACCGCGCTCGATGGATACCTGCTCCACACCGTAGAGCGACAGGTCAACCTGGCCGCGAGCAACATTGCGCTTCAGCGACTCCAGCATGGACGGCAGCAGAGTCGTGCCCAGCTGAGTGTGGTCGGACTCCAACGGGTTGATGACCTTGACGGTGTTACGACGCGGGTCATCAGCGTCCAGGCCCCAGACGTCGAAGACATCGTTGGCAATGAACGGTGTCGGCAGAATCTCCAGGTAGCCATTGTGGGCCAGCGCGTGACCGACGAAGCGGCGGCGCAGCTGACGCTCAGTCAGACCGCGACCGGCCGGGGCGATTGGGAGGATAACCGGAATGTCTTCCAGACCTTCCAGACGCAGGATTTCCTCAACCAGGTCAGCGGACATGGTCAGGTCCGAGCGCCAGGTCGGCGGAGTGACAGCCAGGCGGTCACCGTTGTCGACGACCTCGCAACCGACCTCGCGCAGGCGTCCAATGACGGTCTCACGCGGGTAATCAACGCCCGCAACTTCGCTGGCGCGGTTGACGGCAAAGTCAATAGTCGGCATGGTGGCAACCTCACCGAGCAGGGTGCGACCAGTGTCGATAGTGCCGCCGGCGATGTCAGCGAGCAGCTGGCAGGCCAGATCCAGAGCCGGCTCGACCAGAGCGGTGTCCACGCCGCGCTCGAAACGTCGTGAAGCCTCGGAGCTCAGCTTGTGGCGGCGACCACTGCGGAAGACATGCAGCGGCGACCAGTTGGCGGCCTCGAAGACCACATCGATGGTGTCGTCGGCAATCTCGGAGGTGAGACCACCCATGATGCCGGCCAGCGACTGAATACCATTGTCGTCGCAGATGACAACGTCTGCCGGGTCGAGCTTGCGGTCCACGTGGTCGAGGGTGGTCAGAGTCTCGCCGGCCTTAGCGTTGCGGATGTGCAGGCCACCAGCGATCTTGGAACCGTCGAAAGCGTGCATCGGCTGACCGAGCAGTAGCATCACATAGTTGGTGACGTCCGTGGCCACGTTGACCGGACGCTGACCAGCCAGCAGCAGGCGGCGACGCATCCACCACGGGGTCTCGGCGTTCGGGTCGATGCCGGTGACACGGCGCAGACCAAAGCGGCGGGTGTCGGTGTCCTCGTCGATAGTGACGTTCAGGACCTCACCTTCGACCGGCAGCTCCTTGACTTTGGCCGGATCGGCGAAGTCGAGGTTGAAGGCGGAGCAGATCTCGCGGCCCAAACCGCGGGCCGACAGCGCGTAACCGCGGTCCGGAGTGATGTTGACCTCGAACTTCTCGTCATCGAGACCGATGAACTCCTTGGCGCACGAACCCAGCTCAGCTGGGGCCGACGGCAGCGTGAGAATACCGGCGGAGGAATCGGTCATGCCCAGCTCAGCTTCGGAGCAGAGCATGCCGTTGGAAACCTTGCCGTAAGTCTTCCGTGCGGAAATTTCGAATCCACCCGGCAGCACGCAGCCCGGCAGCGCGACGACGACAATGGAGCCCTCTTCGAAGTTGCGGGCACCACAGATAATCTCCTGCAGCTCGCCGGTGCCATTGGCATCACCGACATTGACCTGACAGAAGCGAATTGGCTTCTTGAAGCCCTCGAGCTCCTCAATGTGATCGACGCGGCCGAAAACCAGCGGCCCCTCGACCTTCTCCAGCGGCTCGTGCCCCTCGGTTTCAAAACCAACGCGGACAAAGCCCTCATCCAACTCGTCCGGGGTGACGGACCAGTCCGGGTTGATGGTGTTCTCTGGGCCGCGAACGATTTCAGTGACCCACGACTGTGGAATGAACATGTAAGTAAAACTCCTATCTGTAGGTCAGTGAATTAGCCGCGGATACCGAACGGCTGCGTGAAGCGGACGTCGCCTTCGACCATGTCGCGCATGTCGGTCAGGCCATTGCGGAACTGCAGGGTGCGCTCCAGGCCCATGCCGAACGCGAAGCCCGAGTACACCTCCGGGTCAATACCGGAGGCACGCAGCACGTTCGGGTTGACCATGCCGCAGCCACCCCACTCGATCCAGCCTGCGCCGCCCTTCTTATTCGGGAACCAGACGTCAACCTCAGCGGACGGCTCAGTGAACGGGAAGTAGTTGGTGCGCATGCGGGTCTTGGTCTCCGGACCGAACAGCGCCTTTGCCATGTGATCCAGCGTGCCGCGCAGGTGCCCCATGGTCAGCCCCTTGTCCACAGCGAGTCCCTCCACCTGGTGGAAGACCGGGGTGTGGGTGGCGTCGAGCTCATCGGTGCGGAAGGTACGGCCCGGGCAGATAACGTAAATCGGCAGGTCACGTGACTGCAGAGTGCGAACCTGGACCGGCGAGGTGTGCGTACGCAGCACCTGCTTGGATCCTTCCGGCGCAATGTGGAAAGTATCCTGCAGAGTACGAGCCGGGTGATCCGGCAGGAAGTTCAGTGCGTCAAAGTTGAAGTACTCGGCTTCGACCTCCGGGCCCTCGGCAACTTCCCAGCCCATGCCCACAAAGATGTCACCGATCTGCTCGGACAGAATGGTAATTGGGTGCATGCCGCCGCGCTGGCCCCGCGTGGTGTCCACCGACACGTCGATACGCTCCGCGACCAGACGGCGCGCGTTTTCCTCTTCCTCCAGCACGGCAAGACGCTCTGCATAGCGCTTTTCGACGGCTCCGCGAACAACATTTACGCGACGTCCAGCATCCTTGCGCTCAGCCTTCGGAATGGAGCCCAGCGCGCGGCGAGCCTGCGGAATGTACCCTTCATCCCCCAAGTGCTCACGGCGGGCGGCAGAAAGCTCATCCAGGTTGCCGGCAGCATCAAAGGCATCCGTGGCCTTCTGCGCAGCCGCCTGGAGGGCGTCCTCGGAAAGATCGATAGGATTTGGCGAATCGCTCACGTGTCAACCACTTCTATATAGGACTATCAGTTCTTGTGATGGAACAATCATAGTCGAGGATAACTGCACACGTGCACGCACCTCACCATCGAGGTTTCCTACTTACCCCGGACCGTCTCCCACAGGCACATGGCCGCTGCGGTGGCGAGGTTCAACGACTCTGCCTCGCCCTTAATCGGGATGGACACACTTGCCCCCGCCGAGGCCGTAATCTCCTCCGACAGGCCATGGGCTTCGTTGCCGAAAAGCCAGGCGACGGGACCGTCGGGAAGCGCATCAACGCCGAGCGTGAGAGCGCCATCCATCGCCGTGGCGAGGGTGGTAAAGCCCGCTTCCCTAACTTTCTCCATAACGACGTCAATATCGCGCTCGCGTGCGACAGGGGTATGAAAAACAGAACCTGCCGAGGAACGCACGGCCTTAGAATTCAACGGGTCAACCGAATCGCCAGCAAGGATAACCGCACCAGCTCCGAGAGCATCAGTCATACGCACAATCGTGCCGACATTACCCGGGTCATTGCACTCCACCGGAATCACCAAACAGCCGGACCGCTTTCCAACCTCAATAGCCTCTTCCAACGAAGTGGACACCGCATTGGTGTCGCAGACGGCGAAGAGTCCGGTGGTGGTGACAGTTTCGCTCAAAGAGCGGGCAGCGGAGTCGTCGATAAGCGAAACAGACTTACGCTGCGTCCCAGATTCGAGATACCCCGTGAGCAGCTCTCGGAACTGCTCGGCGGCGGCAGCGGTGACGAAGATTTCCACGACAGCCTCTGCGCGGATAGCTGCATCGACGGAATTGAAGCCCTCAATGAGGAAGCGACCGGCCTTCTTCCGCTTGGCCGCACGGTGGAGCTGAATAGCCGCCGAGACTCGCGGAGTGCGAGGAGTAAACGGCTCGTCGTTGAAGTACAGCGCAGAGTTCATAGTGATTAATCCTAGTGATGCGGCTCGGGATTCATAACCGCCAGCAGGCCAGTGCGAATACGAAAAACCACCGCCGAGGGTATTCGTTAACCCAATCGACGGTGGTTTTTCAAAGATGTTGGCAGGCGCACTGCCAGTAAGCAGACGCTTGCCGACGCTACGTACGAGTTACCTCGTAGCTGCTTTACTTAGCAGCAGGAGCGTTGACGTCCTCCGGCAGAGCGTCCTTAGCGACCTTGACCAGAGCAGCGAATGCCTGCGGGTCGTTGACAGCCAGCTCAGCCAGGTTCTTACGGTCAACCTCAACGCCAGCCAGGTTCAGGCCCTGGACGAAGCGGTTGTAGGTGATGTCGTTAGCGCGGGCAGCAGCGTTGATGCGCTGAATCCACAGACGACGGAACTGACCCTTACGGTGGCGGCGATCGCGGAACTCGTAGGTCTTGGAGTGGAGCATCTGCTCCTTGGCCTTGCGGTACAGGCGGGAGCGCTGACCACGGTAGCCCTTTGCGGAATCGAGAACTTCGCGACGCTTCTTCTTAGCGTTAACAGACCGCTTCACACGTGCCACGGTGATACTTCCTTTTCGTTGTCTTTAAGAACTAGTGAAATTAAGAGGGCGATTGCCCTGGGACGAGGCTTGAAAAACTAAGCCTTGCCCAGCAGACGCTTGACGCGCTTGACGTCCGACTTAGCAACGTCCGTGGTGCCCTTCAGGCGACGGGTACGAGTGGACGGCTTGCCCTCCAGGAGGTGGCGGCGATTAGCCTGCTCGCGGCGCAGCTTGCCGGAACCGGTAACCTTGATGCGCTTTGCGGTGCCCTTGTGGGTCTTCTGCTTCATGTTAAAACTCTCCCCTACCGATCTTTGACGCTCGTGGCGCAAAAATCTCGTTTACAACCATTTCTGGTCAGGTCGGTTACTTCTTACCCTTATTCCGAACCGGCCCCAGGACCATAGTCATGTTGCGACCGTCCTGCTTCGGTCGAGACTCGACGGTGCCGTACTCTTCGACATCGGCGGCCAGACGCTCCAACAGGCGGAATCCCAGTTCTGGACGAGACTGTTCACGGCCACGGAACATAATCGTGACCTTGACCTTCGAACCCTTTTCCAAGAAACGAACAACGTTATTCTTCTTGGTTTCGTAGTCGTGGTCATCAATCTTCGGACGGAACTTCTGCTCCTTGACCACAGTCTGCTGCTGGTTCTTTCGAGCCTCGCGTGCCTTCTGGGCTTGTTCGTACTTGAACTTGCCGTAGTCCATAATCTTGGCGACCGGCGGCTTTGCTCGCGGAGCAACCTCAACCAGGTCAAGGTCTGCTTCGTAAGCGAGCTTGAGTGCGTCACCGGTGCGGACAACGCCCACCTGCTCACCATTCGGTCCTACAAGGCGGACTTCCGGTACTCGAATATCCTCGTTAATACGAGCTTCAGCGCTGATGTGGCCTCCTAGGTTGAACCTGAACAATCTTCGTTTCAAACCGCGATAGCAAGCGGGAAAGGAAGAAAAGCCACGCGTCTACAGCGGATTACTACACACTGTATAAGGACGCCTTCCAATCGTGCGATGTGACATCACCGATTAGGGTGGACCCCGGCGCTACCGTAATTCTTTGGCGCACCTAGGGTGGGACTTAAATCCTCTTCGCTGCCGAATGCAACTAAATGCTCCCCGAAGGCAGCAAACATCGCATTCTGGCGGTCGTAGACGAGATGTTAACACAGCTATTCTCGCACACCAAAACCGACGCTTATGCCAGGTTATTTACCACCAGCTCCCCGGCGCACTACCGAGCGCTTAAAAGTGCAATCCGAATTGTAATCAGATTGGTAGATTCTCTCCATAGTTTTTAGGCCAAACACGATTAAAGTCGTCACCATGAATACTGGCTCCAACGGCTTTGGCCCTAAAGCCGAGAACACCGATCCTAATCAGCATTCCGCCCGATACGACAAGCCTCCGACCGGCGATTTTGTCCTGACCGGCGACTCCGTCTCAGAGCTTTCCCATGCTCTGGCAGATCTCGAAGCTAGCTCGCTTCGGCTGGCTCAGCTGACTCATACTTGGCAGGTGCGCCTTTCTCAGGAAAGCGGGCAAACGCCGACTGGACCGCACGCGCCTCAAGGTGCGACTCAAGCGCCGCCCCATGCTGCACCTCAAGGGACACCTCAACACAATCCGCAACCGCCGCCAGCGCCCAGTCCGCCACTAGAGCAGGCACCTCGTCCCCGTTGGGAACCGCAGGCTGAGCAGACGCTGGCCACACCGCAGTATCCCCAGCAGTCTCAGCAGATGCAGGTGCCACCACCGCCAACGCAAGCTGACTGGCGGAACCAACCAGCACCCCTGCCACAGAGCGACGCAACTGCGCAGCCGATGTTCGGCTTCCCCTCTGCCCACCAATGGCGGCGGGATTCGAAGTCGCCACAGTCTTCTCCCTCGCCACAGTCTTCTCCCACAGACTCCACCCCGCCACCGAAGCTGCCAGAGGCACCGCGCGAACCTCGCGAGCCCTGGTGGCGCAACGAGAAGGCAATCATCAGAATCATCGCCATCTTCGGTGGTCTCATCACCGCTGCCGGTATCGCGTTTTTCGTCGCGGTCGCAATCCAATCCGGCCTGATTGGACCGGCCGGTCGTGTGGTCCTGGCTTACTTGTTGGCCGCCGTGCTCGCGGTCGCGGCTGTGCGAGCGCACCGTCGTCAAGCACCGCCTGCTGGTGTGACGGCGTTGATTGCGACATCACTAGCCGCTGCGCACCTGACAACGATGTCGATGTCCTACCTCCTCGACTGGATTCCGGTGGCCGCGACGCTGGTCATCATGCTGCCTTTCGCCGCAGTCGGTCTATACGGCGCGCGGTGGACGAAGTCGAGTGCAACCGCGGCGTGGACAATCACAATCAACACCGGATTAATGCTGTGGGCGACGATCGGCCTCAACTTCCACGCCCGCCCGCTGAGCTCCTCGCTCGCGCAAATCACCCTTCAACTGATGGTCATCGCCGCTATCGTCGGCCTCCTGAACGTCCCCTTCCGGAAGTACGTAGTCGCATTCCTGCTCGGCGCAAACGTTCTCATCGGCGTAATCACGACCAACAATGCACTGGTGATGCCCGCAATCGCCGCACTCACCATTGCCCTTTTCGCGTTTGCCCAGTTCGGCCCGCTGGCGTTGGCTCGCCAACTCACTCCCGAGCTTGACGACGAGCCTTCGGAAACCAGCACCTGGGAAGACGATCTGGTCACCATCACGTCAGTAGTTGCCTTCTCGACTCCGGTTGTAGCTGCAGTCCCCACGGTCAACGCCGCACAGTCCACCTCCAGCCTCTGGTTGCTGCTCTACGGCGGATTCGTGCTGTTCATCGCAATTGCTGCAGTATTCCTTTGGAACCGTGCCAGCTTCCGCTATCTCGCCCCAATGGCCTTAGCCACGGCAATTCTGCCCTGGCTAGCGCTCGCGGTGGCAGGCCCGGAAAGGAGCTCAGGAGCCGATACTGGACCCCACTCTTGGGGTCTCATCCCAATCTCTATCGGTGCCGCGCTCTTTGTCTGGGCGCTGGCCACAGCACCGAAGCACGGCGCGATTGGCGCACGACTACAGGCTCCTGAACCAACCCGGGATGCCGTCGCACCATATACAAAGATTGCGGCACTGACCTGGCTGCTCGGCGCAACGGTAGTACACCTCTACATCCTGCCCGCAGCATTGAATGCCGGTGCTGCGGACGACTACTCGGCAACGTGGGCAGAAATGCTTTCGCTGTTGTTCCTGCTGTGCGCCGACGTCGGCCTGGCCGTGACGGCAGCGAGGTCGCAGCTACCGCCAGCTTTTGCACTGATTGGCCTGGCTGCACTGGGTATGCCATTTATCATGCTGCTCACGACTATTGGCGTGAGCTTCAACGCTGCACACATGTTGTTGAGTATTTTCTGGGCCACGATTGCCGGCATGCTGGTGCTATCGAAGAGGTTCCACCACATTCCGGCGCGACTGGCAGCGGGTTTAACGATTGCGGCGCTGTCTATCGTCAAGCTGATCTTCTACGACATGGCAACGCTCGATGGCGTTATCCGCGCCTTGGCGTTCCTCGGCTGTGGTCTGATTCTGCTGGCCATGGCGGTCTCCGGGGCAAAGCAGAAGAGTGCCGAGGAGCCGGCGGCACCGGAGCGTGACGGCACCGCCAGCGATACTGACGCTGCCGCCGCTGCCGATGCCGACCCCGTTGCTGACAAACTGGAAGGCTTCACCCGCACCGACGGTCCTGGAATTTCCGACGGAAACGAGCCGACTACCTAAGCTACTTAAGCAGCGGCTTCAGGTACTGCCCGGTGTGGGAGCCGGAACAGTTCGCGACATCCTCCGGCGTGCCCTCTACAACCACGGTGCCACCGCCGGAGCCGCCTTCCGGCCCCATGTCGATGATCCAATCCGCAGACTTGATGACATCCAAATTGTGCTCAATGACAATGACGGTGTTGCCCTTGTCCACCAGGCCCTGCAACACCAACATGAGCTTGCGGATGTCCTCAAAATGCAGCCCCGTGGTCGGCTCATCCAAGATGTAGACCGTCCGGCCATTGGAGCGCTTCTGCAGCTCACTGGCCAGCTTTACACGCTGAGCCTCACCGCCCGAGAGTGTGGTTGCCGCCTGCCCGAGACGGACATAGCCCAGGCCGACGTCGACAAGCGTATTGAGATAACGCGCAATCGACTGAATCGGCTCGAAGAACTCCGCTGCCTCGGAGATGGGCATGTCCAGAACCTCAGCGATGGTCTTGCCCTTGTAACGAACCTCCAGCGTTTCGCGGTTGTAGCGCGCGCCGTGGCAAACCTCGCAAGGCACATAGACATCCGGCAGGAAGTTCATCTCAATCTTGATGGTGCCGTCGCCCTTACACGCCTCACAGCGGCCGCCCTTGACGTTGAAGCTGAATCGACCGGGCTTATAGCCACGAACCTTGGCCTCTTGTGTCTCGGCGAAGAGATTGCGGATCTTGTCGAACACACCGGTGTACGTCGCTGGGTTGGAACGCGGGGTGCGACCAATCGGCGACTGATCAACTTGCACCAGCTTGTCCAGCTGATCCAACCCCTCCACGCGGCTGTGTCGACCCGGCACCTGACGAGCACCGTTGAGCTCGTTGCTCATCACCTTGGCCAGGATTTCGTTGACCAAGGTGGACTTGCCGGACCCGGAAACACCCGTAACGCAGGTCAACACGCCGAGGGGGAACTTCACGTCAATCTTCTTCAGGTTGTTTTCGCGAGCGCCCTTGACCGTCACCATGCGCGACTTATCAATCGCACGACGGTTCTCCGGCACCGCCAATACCCGACGACCCGAGAGATACGCACCTGTCAGTGATTCCTCGCAGTCAACGATGCCAGACGGTTCACCCTGGTAGACGATCTGCCCACCGTATTCACCGGCCTTTGGCCCAATGTCGACCAGCCAATCGGCCTCGCGAATCGTGTCCTCATCATGCTCGACCACAATCAGGGTATTGCCCAGGTCGCGCAGGTTTTTCAGAGTCTTGATTAGACGGTTGTTATCACGCTGGTGAAGACCAATCGAGGGCTCATCCAAGACGTAGAGCACGCCAGCGAGCCCCGAACCAATCTGTGTGGCCAGACGAATTCGCTGCGCTTCACCACCGGACAGCGTGCCTGCCGAACGAGACAGGGACAGATAATCCAGGCCAACGTCAAGCAGGAACTTCAGACGAGCCTGCACCTCACGCAGAACACGCCCGGCAATCATTTCCTCGCGCTTGCCCAGAGTCAGCGAATTCAGGAATGCCGAGCCATCGTGAACCGATAGCTCTGTCAGCTCGGCAATATTCTTCTGCCCGAACTCCGCCGAATCCAACGTCACCGAAAGAATTTCCGGACGCAAACGAGTACCGCTACATGCCGGGCACGGCACCTCACGCATGTACCCCTGGAAACGCTCCTTCTGAGAGTCGCTCTCCGCCTGTGACAGCTTGCGGTGCAGGTACGGCATCACGCCTTCGAAAGGTGCGGTGTACTGGCGAGTGCGGCCATACCGATTGCGGTAACGCACCGTGACCTTGTGGCTGGAACCATGCAGCAGAGCCTTGCGCTGCGGCGCTGTAAGTTCCTCAAAAGGCGTGGTCGGGTCGAAGCTCATCTCGGTGGCGAGCCCCTCGACCAGTTTTTCAAAGTACTTCTTGTTCAGCGTCTGCCGCCACGGCGCAATCGCCTCAATCGTCGGCAGCGACGGATCTGGAATCACCAGGTCCGTGTCCACCTCCAGCTTGGTACCGATACCGTCACACTCCGGGCACGCACCATACGGCGAGTTAAAGGAAAACGACCGTGGCTCCAACTCATCGATAGCAATACGGTGCCCATTCGGGCAGGCCATCTTCTCCGAGAACCGCTGGGTTCGACGCGGGTCGTCCGCCTCTAGCCCAACGGCGTCGATGACCACGACGCCGTCGGCAAGCAGAAGCGCCGTTTCGACGGAATCGGTGAGCCTGCGCTGCTGCGACTCCTTCACCTGGAGACGGTCAATGACCACGTCAATGTCATGCTTGACCTGCTTCTTCAGCTTCGGCGGATCCGTCAGACGGTGCATTTCACCATCGACGATGACACGCGCGTATCCCTCGGATGCGAGGCGTTCAAACAGGTCGACGAATTCACCCTTGCGCGTGCGCACGACGGGTGCGAGGACCTGGAATTTGGTGCCCTCCGGCATTTCCATGACCTGATCGACGATCTGCTGTGGAGTCTGTGAGGAGATTACTTCCCCACAGGTCGGACAGTGCGGTGTACCGGTGCGCGCGTAGAGAAGACGCAGGTAGTCATACACTTCAGTGATGGTTCCGACGGTCGAGCGCGGGTTGCGGTTCGTCGACTTCTGGTCGATCGACACCGCCGGCGAGAGCCCCTCAATCATCTCTACATCGGGCTTTTCCATCTGCCCCAGGAACATGCGCGCATAGGAGCTCAGCGACTCCACGTAACGGCGCTGGCCCTCGGCGAAAATTGTGTCAAATGCCAGTGACGATTTACCCGACCCCGACAGACCGGTGAAAACCACCATCTTGTCTCTGGGCAAATCGATGTCAACACCCTGCAGGTTATGCTCGCGGGCGCCTCTGACCACTAGACGTTCAGCCACAGTGGGAAACCTCAATTCGTCGACGATTCACTGCCGACTAGTCTACAGCCCATAACCAATTTTTCGCACATGTGTTCAGAGACTCGTGGTTACGTTGCGTTCCTAGCGCGCCGACAGACACCTCATTACCCTGGGGCGCATGAACGACGACATTACAATCAGCCCCTACTCCAACTCGCCAAGCACGCGCGGCGTTGAGCGCATTGACTACGGCAATGTCACTATTTACAAGACCTCCGTCGGACCGATGGAGAACAACGTCTACCTTTTGGTCGACTCCCGCGAGCCCGACAATTCTCTACTTATCGACGCCGCCACCGACGCCGACCACCTAATCCGCCTGGTTGAGCACGTCGGCGCGCAGGTCCGCACGATTGTCACCACGCACTCCCACGGCGATCACGTTCAGGCGCTCGGCGAGCTCCTGCAGTCATTCCCGGCCCGCCACATCACGTCCAGCCTCGACGCTGCCGACATTCCCGAGCCCGCCGACCAGCAGCTCGACGGCGGCGAGACCATCACGTTCGGCGAGGACATCACGCTGCCCACGTTCATCCTTCGCGGACACACCAAGGGCGGCCTCTGCCTCGACCTGTCCGCCAAGGAAGCCGGCGCGCTTTCCGACGACACCCCGTCACACCACCTCTTCGTCGGTGACAGCATCTTCCCAGGCGGTGTCGGCAAAACGTACTCGCCCGAGGATTTCACGCAGCTTATCGACGATGTCGAGAGCCGTGTCTTCCGCGTCTACCCCGCCGACTCGGTGATTCACCCCGGCCACGGCAAAGACACCACAGTTGGTGTCGAGAGCCCCGAGGTCGAGAACTGGCGCCAGCGTGGTTGGTAGCGCTGGATGAGCGTGGTCGGTAGTGCTGGATGGTGCCGCAGCTTCTGAAAAACTTGTCATTCCCGCGACATAAATAGGCCGGGCTGCGTAGGATTAATAGTGAATTACAGCGACCAGATGGCCAAAAACACGGTTTCACCTGGACGACAAAGGAGATGGAATTTAGATGATTCGCAAGTTTGCCCGACCAATGCTGGCCTCGGTTTTCGTTGCCGACGGTGTCGACACGCTGATGAACCAGAAGGATCATGAAGAGGGCGCACGCGACCTGATTGCCCGCGTCCGCTCCGTAACCCCGAACCAGTACAACAAGTACGTGCCAAATAGCGAGAAGCTGGTTGTCCAGGTCGTCGCTGGCACCAAGGTTGCTGCGGGTTCCCTCTACGCTCTGGGTAAGGCCCCACGCCTGTCCGCCACCGCTCTGGTCGCTGCACAAGTTCCGACGATGCTCGCTCGCCACGCATTCTGGGAAACCCAGGATTCGAAGGAGAAGGCGGCTCGCCGCACTGGTTTCCTGACCGACATCGGTTTGCTGGGCGGCCTCTTCCTGGCTACTGCTGACACCGACGGCAAGCCGGGTGTCGCTTGGCGCGCTGAGAAGGCAGGCAAGCAGCTGAACAAGAAGGTTCAGGCTGCCCTGCCGACCAAGTCTGAAACCGAGCAGCGCACTGAGGAAATCAGCGCAGCCTTCGCTTCCGCCGGCGAGAACGTCCGCGAAAAGGCCGGCCTGCTCCGCGACCGCGCTTCTGAGGCCACCGATGGCGCTCGTGAATACGTCGAGGACAACAAGGACGGCTGGCGCGAGCAGCTCACCGACGCCTTCGACACCGCTAAGAGCTACGTCGAGGACAACAAGGACGACTGGATTGCCAAGGCCACCGAGCTCGCTGAGGACGCGCGCGACTATGCCGAGGACCTGGGCAAGGATCTCAAGAAGGACACTCGCAAGCAGCGCAAGGAACTGCGCAAGCGCGCAGCCAAGGCTTCCAAGGAGGCCAAGAAGTCCGCAAAGAAGGCGCAGAAGCGCCTGCAGTAAGTTTGCTGCCGCAGTTAAAGCGGTATACTTAAACGCTCCCCACGCCACTACGCGTGCGGGAGCGTTTTCATATTTTTATATTCATTCAGCACATCAGTTAGCACTAATTTTGCGATTCGTTGAGGAGACCAGGTTGGCGTCGCGCGCATCCGAGCCCGGGCAGGACCAGACAGGCCGCATTGGCCACACTGGCCAGGCAGGTCTGCCGGACCAGGCAAGTTCAGCACCACAGCGAGAAGAAGAAAGCATCCTCGCTGCCGAACAGGCCTACGTCGACCGTGCGTTCAGCTTCCTCGACCGGGCACGCGAGCGCGACCAAGAGTACCTGCGCCAGGTCATGCTCATCGACGACCCAGACCCGCAAGCCCGCGTTGAACGCGAGGTGGAATACCACCGACTACAGGCTAATCTGGACCGCTACCGCTCAGCCGAGATTGGCCTGGTCTTTGGTCGAATCGATATCGATGACACAGACCCCGACAATCCTTTGTCAGAGGAAGGGCCGGGGGCGACCGTCGATAAGCGATACATCGGGCGAATCGGCCTGTCCGATGAAGACGACGACTACCGCACGGTCATCATGGATTGGCGTGCCGACGGTGCGCGCCCGTTTTACCTGGCCACGACCGCGCATCCCGAGGGAGTCAGCCTGCGCCGACACCTGCGCACTCACGGCCGGAAGGTCCGCAGCATTGACGACGAATGGCTCTCCGGCGAGGAAGCCGACAGCGCACACGAGACCGAAGTTGAAGCGGGCGTCGGTGGCGAATCGGTGCTGCGGGAGGTCATGAATCAAGCGCGCACCGGCCATATGCGCGGCATTGTGGAGACCATCCAGCGCGAGCAGGACCTCATCATCCGCGACTCCACCCGCGGCACCCTGGTCGTCCAGGGCGGCCCCGGCACGGGCAAGACGGCGGTGGCGCTGCATCGCGTCGCATGGCTTCTCTACACCTACCGCGATCAACTGGCGAAAACCGGTGTCCTCATCATCGGCCCGAACACAACCTTCCTCGACTACATCTCCCGCGTGCTGCCGAGCCTCGGCGAAACGGGCGTGGTGCTGACCACCATCGCCGATCTCTACCCCGGCGTGCGCGGTTCCGACGCGCTTATCGACGGGCACAACCCCGAACCCCTGGTTGCGCAGGAAGTTAAGGGCTCGATTGAGATGCTCACGATCCTGCGTGAGGCCGTGCGGGCCTACCAGGAGCTGCCCGCGGAACCTCTTGAAGTCCGGAACGACAACATCACCCTGACGATCACACCTGACATGGTGAAAGCTGCACGCACGCGTGCGCGGAGGACTCGTAAACCCCACAATCTGGCTCGCCCGATTTTCCGCGATCACGTGGTGGAGCTCCTGGCCGCACAGATGGCCGAGGTCATCGGTGCCGATCCGCTGGGCGGCGAAAACCTGCTGTCCGTGACCGACATTGCCGATCTACGCGACGAAATCGACGAATCCGGAGCAGTTGCCGACATCCTCGATGAGCTGTGGCCTGCGCTTACGCCCGAGCGGGTGCTGTCGGAACTGCTGAGCTCTCGCGAGGCCATCGACTACGCCGCCACCGATTACGACGAGCTGACGCGCGAGGCTCTCTACCGGCCGGAAGGCACCGACTGGATGCCTTCCGACGCCCCGCTTCTCGACGAGCTGGCGGAACTCCTCGGCCCAGTTGGTGACGCGGAGGCCGATGAAGAGGATTGGCAGGCCCGCGTCGAGGAAGCGCAGGGCGCGTTGGATACCCTGTCCAGTTCTGCGTCCCAGGATCTTGACGACGGCTTCGAGGCCGAGATCTTGTCAGCGTATGACGTCATCGATGCCGAGGCACTGGCCGAACGCCACCGTGAGCGCGACCTGCGATCCACCGCCGAGCGGGCGGCGGCGGATCGCCTGTGGGCCTACGGCCATGTCATCGTCGACGAGGCTCAGGAACTCTCCGCGATGGCCTGGCGAATGCTGCGCCGCCGCAGCCCCAACGGCTGGATGACTCTCGTCGGTGACGTGGCCCAGACGGGCTCCCCCGCAGGTGCCGCGACCTGGGACGATGTGCTGGAACCCATCATCGGCGCGAGGTGGCATCTCCACGAGCTGACCGTCAACTACCGCACCCCAGCTGAGGTGATGGAGGTTGCCGCCAGCGTCCTGGCTCAGATTGATCCGGAGCTGGAGGCGCCGCAGTCGATCCGCGCGACCGGCCGCAAGCCTGTCCAGGCTCGCACCGTGACGGAGGCTCTGGCGCATGTGGAGCAGGTTGCGCAGCCAGACCGCCTGGTCGCTGTAATCGCGCCCGCCGAGTTGCTCGAAGCCACGCGCGCGGAGGTGCGGGAGTTCCTCGGTGGTGGAGCTGATGGAGATGGTGACCCTGATGGTGCTGGCGGGGCTAGTGCCGCCGATGACGCACCTGCTACTCGCCCCAGCAAACTCACCAACTGCGCGGTCTACGACATCACGACCTCAAAAGGCCTGGAATTCGACGAGGTCATCGTCGTTGCGCCCGACCAGATTGTGGCGCAATCCCCACAGGGGCTACAGGACCTGTACGTTGCACTGACTCGTGCGACCCAGGGGCTAATTGTTGTGGCGCCTCAGCAGTCGGGCGTTTTGCCGGAGCTGCAATGGTTAGAATGACGAGGATAGTGCCGTACAGAATGAGTGAGACATTATGTCCCAAAACTATCTACCTCAGCTAGCTGAACTTCGCGCACGCCGTCTCATTGCCCAGGGGTTAGCTGCAAGTCAAGCACGCAGCGATTGGAATACAAACCTCAAGTCGCCTGCATTATCAGCAACGCATGGCATGGTTGCTCTGCAAGGACAGAATTATTCGAACGGTGTTGATGCCATCGCCTTGCGCAGTGGCAGCACCACCGACGATGTTTTAGCAGCCATTTCTTCTTACGACATCGTTCGCTGTTGGTCGCAACGAGGCACCCTGCACTTTGTTTCAGCGCAAGACGCGGGAGCAATTATGAGGTTGACGAATCCGCGCATCGAAAAGGCGGCCGCAAGACGTCGTACGACACTCGGGCTTTCTCAAGATGATGTGCAGACCGCAAGGGCAGCATTTCATTCCGAATTGCGCTCACGTGGCCTGTCCGACCCGCTGACTCGGACTGAAGCCTATGAGGTTTTCGCAGATCATGGAATAGACCCCACGGAACAAAGAGGCCCTCACCTACTGCGCTCATTCGGCGGCGAAGGTGCTGTCGTCCAAGGGCCACGAAAAGGATCCGAAGATACCTTCGTCCTGCTTGCCGACGTAACTTTCAAAGGCGGCCTCTCAGCAAATACCACGGAGGGCTCCAGCACAGAACACTCAGCTGAATCCACGCTGGCCGACATTGCCTGGCGCTATGTTAATTCCCGCGGACCTATCTGTGTAGCTGACTTCGCGTGGTGGCTGGGGCTGACGAAAACTCAAGCGAAAAAGGCCTTTAAGCTTATCGACCACTTAATAGTTCCTTTCTCCCTCGATTCCTCTGCCTCTCCGGACGCGCCAACTGACACAGAATTCACCGGCGAAGGACTCGCACAAAATGAGTACTTCATGCCGGCATGGCAGCAGAACGTAGCTGAGGCCGAGCTTGAAGCCGCGCTTTCACTGACGCTTCGACTGCCCGCTTTTGACGAGTACCTCATGGGCTATGGCAGCCGTACCGAAGTTCTTCCTGAATCCCTTCGCAACCAGGTCTTAACCAGAAATGGAATCAGCTGGCCTTTTGTAGTTGAAGAAGGGGTTATCACCGGCCGGCAATAGAAAAACCGGCACCTCATCTAAGAGGTGCCGGTTTAAAGCGAAGGCTAAATTGTTAGCTCACGGTCTTATTAGCTCACCGTTTTATTAGCTCACAGTGTGAACGATCATGACGTCACAGTCCGACTGGCGAGCAACATCAGCCGGCACAGAGCCCAGCAGACGACCAGTCAGCGAGTTAATGCCGCGGTTACCAACCACCAGCAGGTCAGCGCGACGGTCGGTGACCAGAGACATCAGAGCCTCAACCGGGGAGCCGGAGCGAACCTCGGTCTCAACCTTGGTAGCGCCGACGGCCTCTGCGGCCTCCTTAGCAGCAGCCAGGTTCTTCTGAGCCGGATCATCACCGAGGACCTGAACCGAATCCTGGCGCAGGGTCTTGGACGCATCCTCTGCAGTCTCGTAGTAAGCGCAGCCGATAACCAGGGTGGCATCGAAAGCAGCGGCAATCGAGGCAGCGCGCTCTACTGCGAGCAGCGACGACTTAGAACCATCCGTGCCGACAACAATGGTCTTGTAATCACTCATGAAAACTATCCCTCACTGTGGAAGTTGCATTAAAACAGTTCATCGTGCGTAACGCCGTCGTTGCCCCGAACCCACTGGCCAGAGCCACTTTCGCGAATACACTGTTTTACTTCCCACAACAGTAGCAAAAAACTACTCGACACCGGCCTCAATCATCCCCTTAAGTTCCTTCTTGAGGTCGAAAATCTCATCGCGCAAGCGCCCCGCGAGCTCGAACTTCAACTCTCGCGCAGCCGCGGCCATCTGCTCCGACAGGTCCGCGATAAGCGCCTCGAGCTCAGCCCTCGGCATCTGCTTACCGCTGGCACCATCGGCCGCGCCCGAGCCGTCGGCACGCGAGAGCAGCGCATCAGCGGCCGCACCGGTCTTGCCTTCGTAATCGGTGTCAGCGTTGTCGTAGACCTGATCCAGAATGTCCGCGATCTTCTTGCGCAGCGGCTGCGGATCGATGCCATGCTCGGTGTTGTACGCAATCTGCTTTTCGCGGCGGCGCTCCGTCTCGTCGATGGCGAACCGCATGGAATCGGTGATCTTGTCGGCGTACATGTGCACCTCGCCGGAGACGTTTCGCGCGGCACGACCAATCGTCTGAATCAACGAGCGCTCCGAACGCAGGAACCCCTCCTTATCGGCGTCGAGGATTGCCACCAGCGAAACCTCGGGCAGGTCGAGGCCCTCGCGCAGCAGGTTAATGCCGACCAGCACGTCGTACTCGCCGAGCCGCAACTGTCGCAGCAGCTCAACGCGCTTGAGCGTATCCACATCCGAGTGCATGTACCGCACCTGCACACCATTTTCGAGCAGGTAGTCGGTCAGGTCCTCCGCCATCTTCTTCGTCAGGGTGGTCACGAGAACGCGCTCGTCACGCTCGGTGCGCTTTCGGATCTCGCCGATCAGATCATCAATCTGCCCCTCAGTAGGCTTAACGACGATCTTGGGGTCCACCAGCCCAGTCGGACGAATGACCTGCTCCACATACTCGCCACCGGCCTTCTCGAGCTCATAGTCACCCGGCGTTGCGGACATAAACACGACCTGGCCCACTCGGGCATCGAATTCGTCGAACGTCAGCGGGCGGTTATCCAACGCCGATGGCAGGCGGAAACCGAAGTCGACGAGGTTGCGCTTACGGGAGGCATCGCCCTCGAACATGCCGCCAATCTGCGGCACGGTGACGTGCGACTCATCGATGATGGTGAGGAAGTCCTCCGGGAAATAGTCAATGAGCGTCGCGGGGGCCGAGCCCGGCGCGCGACCATCGATGTGGCGCGAGTAGTTCTCGATGCCGGAGCAGAAGCCGACCTGTTCAATCATTTCGAGGTCGTACTCCGTGCGCATGCGCAGGCGCTGTGCTTCCAGCAACTTGCCGCGGTTTTCCAGATCCGCCAGGCGTTCGGCGAGTTCGGCCTTGATGTCCGCGACGGCGCGTTCCATGCGCTCCGGGCCGGCGACATAGTGCGTAGCTGGGAAGATGCGCAGCTCCGGGACTTGGTCGATGACGTCGCCTGTGACCGGATTGAGGTAGTACAGCGAATCAATCTCGTCGCCGAAGAACTCCACCCGCACTGCCTTTTCTTCGTAGGCCGGGATGATGTCGACCACGTCACCTTTTACTCGGAAGGTGCCGCGGGTAAAGGCGATGTCATTGCGGGCATACTGAATGTCCACCAAAAGGCGCAGGAACTGGTCGCGGTCGACTTCCTCGCCCTCCTTCAGCCACACCGAACGGTCGAGGTAGGACTGCGGGGTACCCAGGCCATAGATGCAAGAAACAGAGCTGACGACGACTACGTCGCGACGCGACAACAGCGCTGAAGTAGCCGAGTGGCGCAGTCGCTCCACGTCCTCGTTGATGGAGGAATCCTTTTCAATATAGGTATCGGTCTGCGCGATATAGGCCTCGGGTTGGTAGTAGTCGTAGTACGAAACGAAGTACTCGACCGCGTTGTTTGGCAGCAGGCTGCGGAGCTCATTGGCCAGCTGGGCCGCCAGCGTCTTGTTCGGTGCCATGACGAGGGTTGGCCGCTGCACCTTTTCGATCAACCACGCTGCGGTGGCTGACTTACCGGTACCCGTGGCACCCATCAGAACGACCTCGCGCTCGCCTCTATCTAGGCGCTCCGACAGTTCCGCGATTGCCTGCGGCTGGTCGCCCGACGGTTCGAATTCACTGATGACCTCGAAGTTTCCCTCAGCGCGCTCGACTTCACCGACGGGCCGGAACTCCGAGTGTGCGAGGACGGGTTGCTCTGCTGCAAATGCCATAGTTCCCAGCGTAGCGAAGGCTGTCTTGAAAGCGGCTGGTTACGTTACTTCCTGGGGCTTTGGGCTATCCAGGGCTGGGGCCCAGGGCTGGGGTCCAGAGCCTAGGAGCGGCTGTCGAGTTCCGGACCAACATTAAAATCGGCACAGATTTGGACAAGGCTGGCATAAAGTCGGTGCCAGGCCAGCAAAGGCGGGTTCCGCTTCACCAGCTGGCCCTTAGTGCGCAGCGGCTGGCTCGTGGTGAAGCGCAAGCCGTCTTATCGATGGTCCACGGCTGCGAGGCTGCGAGGCTGCAAGGCTGCGAGGCTGCGGGAGGCCTGGGTTATCCACACCCTGAAAGTTGTCCACAGATTGGACACGGAGCCTCTCTCACAGAAAATCCCCTGGGCCGCAAAAGCTTAGAGTCCCGACCATGGGAAGTTTCACCACGGCCGAGTTGCGTGCACTCGGCATCGGAGAGAAAAAGACCAGAGCCCTCCTACAACAAGGCAGGCTAACTAAATTGGTACGAGGCCTCTACATTGACGACCACTCTCCCGCCTCAGTCGCCCGAGCAATCACGGGGCATTACAAAAGCATTGCGCTAAGCGGTAAAAGCGCAGCTCAAATCCACTTGAGACTTCCCCTGACACTTCCTATCCAGGCAGAGGGCGCGGGATCAGTTCAGGCCGAGACCTTCTCCATTAGGCACAGTCGTCTGCCGGCCTACACCGACATCAATGGCCTCCCAGTTGTCGAAGCACTCTGGGCAGCACGAGCTTCAAAAGACTATGCACGCAGAATCCTGGAAACACACTACGCCGGCCGGGGCGGCGAGAAGCGACTCAACCACGACCTCAGCCGGATGCGGAAAGTCCCCGCATGGCTGCGTGAAACCATCACCACCACGCCGATTGGCTCATGCAGCGAACTCGAGCGCAAGCTGGCCCGTCCACTAATCAAGCGCGGGTACCGCATCCGAATGAACCAGTACATCGGCCCCTACTGCTTCGACATCCTGCTTGACCAGTGGAAAATAGCCATCGAAGTTGACTCAGAGAAGTACCACGCCAACGAGGACTCGTTCATCACAGATCGCTGGAAGACCAACTCCGGCACGCTGCACGGCTGGATAATCCTAAGGTTCACAGACTCATGCATCAATTGGAATCTCGACAGCGTCCTCGACGAAATCGAGCAGGCAATCCGATGGGTACAAAAGCGCCGTCCCCGCGTGGACTATAAACCAGGATGGCCTGCCTGCCAGAAAGTCTGGGAGTGGAATCCAACGGTTGGCTACGCCAACAAGCAATGACACCTGTCATGGGCAATTCGTGACACCACCTATACGTCCATACCTCTAATCCGCGCTGAACTTGGAACTATGAATCCGGACGTAATTCTCGAGTTCTCCAATATCACCAAGCAATTCAGCAAAGGCCAGGTAACCGCACTCGATGATGTCAGCGCCACCGTCCGCCGCGGTGAGGTCGTCGCCATCCTCGGTGAAAACGGCGCAGGCAAAACCACACTTATCGATCTCATCCTCGGCCTGACCACACCCACCGCCGGCCGCATCGAAGTCAACGGCCAATCATCCAGGAACGCGGTCAATGCTCAGCAGGTCGGCGCTATCTTGCAGACGGGCGGTTTGCTTCCCGACGTAACGGTCGAGGACACACTCAAGATGATTGCCAGTGGCTATTCGGAGCATGTGGCGTTGGCGGACGTCGTAAAGCAAGCGCGGCTGGAACCCTTGCTGAAGCGGAAAGTCGGTAAGTGCTCGGGCGGTGAGCAGCAGCGATTGAAGTTTGCGTTGGCCCTGCTCAGTGATCCGGAGTTGATTGTGTTGGATGAGCCGACAGCGGGGATGGATCCGAGTGCGCGGCGCAATTTTTGGGCGGATATTCATGCCCGGGCGGAGCGTGGCACGACGGTGTTGTTCACCACGCATTACATGGATGAGGCGGAGGATTTTTCGAAGCGAATCATCATGCTGCACAAAGGGCGTATCATGGCGGACTTGGATACGCCGAGCATGCTTGCGCTGAGTAAATCAGTGCTGGTTGAGGCTAATTTTCCGGGTGCGGCACCGGAGCTTTCAGAGCGCACTGAGGTCGATGAGGTCACCTGGTTGAGTAGCGCTGCTGGGGAACCGGCCGGGACCAGTAGGCGCGTGCGGCTGCGGACACGGGATTCGGACTCACTGCTTCGTCACTTGGTAACGGAGACGGATGCGACCGACTTCACGGTCCAGCGCGCGAAGCTTGATGACATTTTCATTTCTATGCAGCGTGACGCAGATGTTGCAGCTGATGCCACGCCCGATGTCGCCGTGGCTGCTGGGAACTAAAGGAAATAACTGGAAAGGATTGCCATGACGTACACCGCGACTGAAACTTCGTCCGACATACCCGGCGCGACTGCTGGTACCAGCGCAACAAAGCTAACCGAATCCCACGGCCTGTCGACATACATCGCCATTCAGATCAAACGCTATCTGTCCGACTGGTCGAACCTGTTCTTCTCCATCGGCCTGCCCATCTTGTTCTTTCTGGTGTTCGGTGCCTCGCTCGACCGCGGCGGCGATGCCTTCCCTCACGGCAATGTCACCGCCTACGTGATGATTGGCATGGCTATTTACGGCGGCGTCACAGCAGCGGTGGCCAGCGCCGGACAAACGATTATGGAGCAAACCACGGGATGGGGTCGCCAGCTTGCGCTGACACCAATGTCGACGTCGCGTATTGTACTAAGCCAGGCAATTCTGGTGCTCTTCGCCGCAGTGTTGCCGATTGCGGCAATGTATCTTCTCGGCCTCGTCATCGGCACCGAGATGGAGCCACGGGCCTGGATTGTCAGCTTCATTCTCTGTGTTGTAACCTGTCTGCCGTTTGGTTTCTACGGCTATGCCTGGGCACTGCTGCTGCCGAAGCCGTCAGCGCTCAGTATCGCGTCGGGCTCGATTGTCGTGCTGTCTTACCTCGGCAACCTCTTTATCCCGATGCAGGGCGCGTTGCTGGCAATCAGCCGCTTCACGCCGCTGTTCGGTTCTGTGACTCTGTCGAGGTATCCGCTGACCGCAGGTCTTACTCCCAGCACGGATACTGGTGCAGGACTCTACACCGAGCCACTGTGGGTGCCCATTGTCAATGTTGCAGTTTGGAGCATCCTGCTAATCGGCTTCTGCATATATCTGAACAAGCGCGAGAAGTCGCGGCTGTAAATAACGCGGCGAAACACGGCTAGATAGCAAACCCAAGCGATAGCCATCGCCTCCATCTAACCTGTGACTAACGAGACCAACTTCCCTCTGCCACCGACCGAGACCGCCTAGGCATCTATGACAACCACTTTGCGACGCAGCTTCAGCCATCCTTTCCAGGGATTCCATGTCTACTCCGCACTGTCGGCTGGCATCTGGATTGTGGTTTTACCCTTCGTCTTCTTCGGTTTCGGCGCCGAAAAGGTCGCTCAGATAACTGCGCTGATTGTCAGCTTTGCGCTGGTGTACATCTTCATCTGGGGCTCACTTCACTACTATCCTCGCGGCTGGTTGCAACGAGCTCGCAACATACTTGCCCTGTGCATAGTCGCAGCGTTCGGCCTGCTCTCCATCCCGCTTGTGGGAAACGGCGCCAGCGCATTCCTGCCATTTGTCGCAGCATTGCTCAGTTGGATGCTGCCCATCATCCCCGCCATCCTCAGCATTGGCGTGCTCGGCGCAACAATCGTTACCATTAGTCATTTCTTGGCTCCGGAAAGCGGTCTCATCTTACCCATCGATGCCCTGTTTTGGGCCGTCGTTGTCTGCTGCGTTGTTCAACTCAGCAGGTTCTCCCAGGAACGAGCCCAGCTCAACCAGGAAATTGAGCTCAGCCAGCAGCGCGACTCCATCGCCCGCGATGTCCACGACGTGCTGGGCCATTCGCTGACGGTCATCTCGCTCAAATCTGAAGTCGCGCGGCGTTTGGTCCACACCAACCCCGATGCCGCCGCTGCCGAACTCGAGGCCATCACCGCTCTGTCGCGCACATCGCTTGCCGAAGTCCGCTCAACAGTCACACGCATGCGCCAGCCGGATCTCGCAGGCGAGCTCGCCGCCGCCGCGCGGGCATTCCACACCGCACACATTGAGGCTTCACTTCCCGACGATTCCAGCGGTGTAACCACCAATGCGAAACTCTTCTCCTGGGTGATTCGCGAGGCCACCACCAATATCATTCGGCATTCTGAGGCGGAGAATGTCTCAATCGAACTCACACCATCCAGCGTGGAAATCATCGACGATGGCATCGGCTTCGACATTTCCGACCTAGGCTGCGATTCCTCCGCGGCTACCACGGGCGAAGGCCAAACTGTCGCCGCTGGTGGATTGGCTGGGCTGAAGCAGCGTGTCCAGGATGCTGGCGGTGACCTCATTATCGAGTCCGCACCAGGTCGCGGCACTCGCCTTGTGGCCACGATGACGCAGTCACGCTTGCAGCGCTCGCACCGCTCCCACCACGCGGGCCGTTCATCCACCACAAGCTCCAAAAACCACCTCACTGACACAACCGTCACCGAATATGCGCGGGAGAATAGATGATTCGCGTTCTCATAGCTGATGATCAGCACCTAGTTCGAGGGGCTTTAAAGGCTCTACTGGAAACCGAACCGGACTTGGACATCGTGGCTGAAGCCGCCGACGGCATTGAAACAACGCAAAAAGTCACCGAGCAGGACGTCGATGTCGCGCTTATTGACATCGAAATGCCGCGCCTCAACGGCATTGACACCATCGCGAAAATTTCTGACCACTGCCGCTGCCTCGTCGTCACTACTTTTGCTCGCCCCGGCTACCTCAAACGCGCACTTCAGGCCGGTGCCAGCGGATTCCTGGCAAAGGACACGCCTCCTGAGCAGCTCGCAGAAGCTATTCGACGCGTCCACTCCGACCTCCGAGTCATCGATCCGGCCTTGGCCGAGGCCTCACTTTTCACGGCCGACTCTCCCCTGACCGACCGCGAAGTCGAGATCGCTCGACTGATTCTCCAAGGCGCTGATACGGGCACAATCGCCGGCCAGCTCTTCATTGCCAAGGGCACGGTGCGCAATCAGGTGTCGTCAATTATCACGAAGACGAATACCTCAAACCGCGTCGAGGCCGCGAAAACTGCTCGCGACAATGGTTGGCTCTAGAAAACAGGTCGAAATACCGCCCTGATTTTCATCGAATCGTTATTACTTTCATAGTGCGAAAACTCCCTACTGCCCACTGCGTGACGCCTACGAACACCCACCACACCTTTGCTTCACGACGTGCACTCATCGCCGGTATCCTCGCCACAACCGCATTGACCTTCACCGCCTGCTCTCAAAACGACGGCGCAGTAACTAGCCAATCGGCAGCTGACACCGCCACCATGACTCAGACTGACGGCAACGCATCAAACGCAAACTCAGAGAATAGGCCGAACCCAACCGGCTCAAACTCTGATGCTGGCGGCAGCAATAACGGTGGCGCTGCCGGAAACTCCGACGACACCTCCGACGATGCAAATTCTTCCGAGACGGCCCCATCACAAAATGGTGGACAAACCAATGGGGATACCGAAACCACGTCTTCGTCGTCAAGCGAAAATGCAGACATCGGCCAGGCGATGAGGGACATCATTTACAGCAACTCGTCGCCGGGGACCACGTTTACCGGGGGCGAGGAGATGACTGTTTACGTGTATGGCGATGGTTACCGCACGAATCTGGTCGTTGCCGGGCCGAATACCAGCTGTGAGTTTACCACCGAGGTCTTCCATCAGCAGACCGACGGTCTCAACGCCACCGCTGATAACATTCGCGATAATTTGAAGCCGAATATTCAGGCAACGAGCCCTGCGACCGGCCAGACCTACGATGTCAGCTGCGGCACGCAGGGCGATGGTGTCGTGGCGTGCAGCGGCGGAAACGACGCACGGATTTATATCAATTAGCGTTGATTGCCATTTCGGGAGCAGGCATTTCGTCTTCACTCGTTGACAGCGCAATTGCTGAATACTGCCCTGGCCGATTGATCAGTTTCGACAGACTTGCGGTAATGGCAGGCAACGATTTCACATCGGTGTAGGTCAAGTATCGAGACTTCCATACAGGCTTGAACTTTTCCTTGTAATTACGCAGCCCGCGGAAGTTATAAATCCGGCCTCCGTAGTTGTACACCAAATAGATGGTTTTTTCGCTGAGCCTGGAATGCGGCCGCGCACCGGTATTCGACATTGGTGCCATACCAAAGTTGAACTCGGTATATCCACGGTCTTTTGCCCATTCCATCAGATTCACGAAAATGCCATCCATCACTCCATCTGGAGCATCAGGTCGAATGCGCATCAAATCCACTGACGCAACCCTTTGCCCTTGCGGCATTATCGAAGCAAATCCTTCGACACGGTCTGAATCCGCCGATCGAACAACTGCAATCGGTGCACGTGACAGATAATTCTCATCAAAGAAACCGAGCGAGAAGCTCATTTCCGTGCGTTTTCCGAGCCACTCCTGCGATGCGTCTCGCAATTCCATAATGAATTCTGGGCTGTACGGTGCCTCGGCAATTTCAAAAGTACAACCAGAGCTTTCTAACTTGTTGTACATACGTCGGAACGTCTTGCCCTTATTACCGACTCGGGTGAAACCCGAAATATCAACCGTCGCATCTTCACCGAGTTTGACCAGGCTCATGCCCTCATTTACACATCGAGCCAAATGGTCTTCGCCCACTTCATAGAATGCGACCGAGCACTGAAAGGTATCCGCATAGTCAATAAAGTCCGCGAACAGTTGATTGAAGGCATCCGGGTCGCCGAATGGATCACCGAGTGCAATCAAGGTCGTGCCATGGGGGCGGTACAGCAACGCTGCACGGTCCGCACCATTTCGCTTATCGACGGTAAAGAAAACCTGCTTATCGCCTAGGTAATACAGATGCGAAAAAGCATTCCCGCCCCATTTTTCAATCAGGGCCTCGAATCGACGTGTCTGCTCTTCGTTTGGGGCTTCGAACTCCGGAGCGCGACAGCGAGAAAACAATACTGCAATTGCCACAGCACATGCGAGCATTACGTAGAAAAGAACCATTGGCCAGTGAGTATTGGCATGCGGGGATGGTGCGGGTACATTGACCACCTTATTTACCCGAAGCGCATGCCAACTCGAAAGAACGATTGGAATAGCAATCGCCAGAGCTGCCGTTGGTACGAAACTACTCCACTTTAATGGGAGTGGATCTCGATCAAACGCACTGCGAGACGCGAATAGTGCAAGTGCAAAGACCCCAAGATAAATAGCCTCTTCGTAGTCGATTCCGCGCACTAGACACGCAACCGCTGCCACCCCAAGCAGCACTAAAACCAGCTGGTAGCAGCGTCTGACTCGTTGGTTAATTCCGCGAGCCAAGATAAGCAACATGACGGCGATAAACAGCACTGTCAAATGCGATGCACGCCGGACAGTGCTCGGCAAAACTTCTTCGATAATCCGAATACGTGAAGCAATTTCAGGTGTCAGCGCCGAAACAAAGAGCAAAAGACTAGAGAAAACGGTGATAACTGCGAGTATCCGAGCCATGACACGGTGCGGAAAATCGGACTCGAGTTCTTTCACGCTGTCGGAGACCCAAAAGACCGCCGCCAGCAGCCACGGAACGATGTAATAGAAAACGCGGTACAGTACAAGGCCAAGCAGAATATGGTTAGTGTCGAGGCCAACTTTGGCGCACAGCGCAAACACTGTGAGGTCGAAGCTACCAGCTCCTGCAGGCAGGAAAGATAGCAATCCGGCCAGAGTGGCGGTTGCAAAAATAAAGATAGCAATCGGGAGTGAAAACTCCGGTGTGAACACCCGAACGCATACCCAGAAGAACAGCCCAGCTGCTGCCCAATCAACGACTGAGGTGCCGAGAAGATACCACTTTTCCCGCTTTCCTATCTGCGCAAAAGTCGTTTTTCTTAAATCAATTACGCCAAGTTTAAATCTATCCGCTAAGAAAAACAGCGGCAGATAAAAACATGAGATTATGGCGACGACAATTAACCAGCCATCGAAATGCACTGCGTACGGCAACGTTATTGCCAACATTACGAATAACCCGAGTAGGTTGGCAGCCCACACACTTGCCGAAACACCAATGGACTTACCTCGGTCCGCACCCGCCCAGGTATAGTATTTCGCACGGATTGTACCTCCGGTGAGCCCACCGAATCCGGCGAAATTATTAAAGGCCTGCGCAATCCAGCCAATCTTCAATGCTTCGCGTGGCGACACCTCCACACCGGCATATTTGGAGGCGACCAAGTCGTAGAGTCCCGTCGCACTGAACGCAATCAGACCTAACACCATGATGATTGCGTTTACGTGCATCGACGTATCAGCAAAAATTTCTCGAAGTTGGCTTCCTGAAATGGCGGCAAACTGGCCACGAGCCACAAGCACGATAATGGAGATTATCGCGATATAGAAAACAATCTTTAAGATTTTTCCGTGCGCCTTAAGCCACTGGTACAAGGATTGCATCGTCATACCTTTAACTCCGATCTTTAATTTCGCAGATGATCTAAACCAGACAGCCATACTTTTGATGGCCGCATCGAGAAAAATAGTGTTCTTGTGTTCTAGTGGCTTTGCGCCCGGATAAGATTCATTTTCTCCGCAAGCCAGGGGAGCTCGTCGTCAAGCGCGCGATCCCACACTTTCCATTCGTGCGTACCGGAATAGGTGCGCTCTTGGACGTCCATTCCCTGTTCCCGTCCGGCTCGGCAGACTTTCCACAGCCCTTCGATGACATCTTTAGATTCCTCATCGCCTATGGAACAGAATGCGGAATAACCTGTGAAGTCTTCGCCAGAAGCGAAAATCGATAACGGATTATTTGCCTCAAACGTGGCCTTGTCGCCACCAAAGCCCTTCTCGATTGTCGTCTCAAGGTTGTGCAGATTTGGGAACTCCTCGCCTGACATGTCCAGCACGGTACGATACGGGCCTCCCTTACGGCTGAGAACTTGCATCGCGCAGGTACCACCATTGGACAATCCACCTACTGCCCACGACTGCGGTCGAGTATCTACTTGGAAATGTTGCTCCAACCACGCCGGTACGTCATGTTCCAAATAGGTTGCGACCGCCCCATTTTCAGTGTCGGAGCAGAGCGGATTCTTGAAGCTCGAAGATAGCTGATCAACTATCGCCACAATCGGCGCCAAACCATTGTGTTGCTCAGCAAAGCGATCCATAGTATTTTTCAGGTCGCCGTTTACCAGCCAATCCTTCGACGTACCCGGCTGTCCTGGCATCAGTACAAGCACAGGCAGCAGAGGACGAGGTCGAGCGAAATAGGCAGCTGGAACATAGATAATGGAGGAGCGCGGAGAAAAGTCAGTAGCAGGGATATCTGCTTGCACGAGAACGCTGCTATCAGAGCTCAGTTTTTCGACTTGGCGTGGCCGCCACCGTTGTTCCAAGGATGTTTGTTTTGCCGACTCACTGTCACCGGGACGATAAACATCCGCGACCGGCGCGAGCCCATCTACCTCGCCAAAAGCCTGCACTTTGCCTGGTCCGCGTAGCACCTGGGCCAAGTTTGCATACGTGCCATAGTGAATATTGGGAACGGCATAGGCGCCGAGTACTGATAATGAGCAGACGAGAAGACCCGCAATGATGCGCCTAGGCTTCTTGGAAAACGCAATTACAACTAGAGCAACGATGCCGGACAAGCCAGATGCGAATGGTCCGAAAACTTCAATACCGATGTAGTCCGGGATCGGTCGCCACACCTTATTAAGCACATACCAGCCGATGGTGCTCACCACAGAGACAGCCACTACAATCGCGCAAACTTGAATTAGTCCCGATTTTCTAGAGCTGTTCCCCTTTGCAACCAGCCAAAGGAGAAACCCGAGAGTCAGCAGCATTAGTATAACTGCGATAATTTCTGGAACTCTGCCACGCAGCTGTACCAATTTGGCAGCCTCAAGGGCGTACCACGACCAATCTTGCATGCGGTAAAGACTATTTTTTAAAAGGAAGAGAATGCACAGAATATCTGAAGCTCTTATCTAGAATTGTCGCTTCGATTTGTAGCGCTCAGAGATGGCACGCCAAAGCTGGTGTACACAGCTTCGCGGACTGACGACCATCACATCCTGCAGCTTCATGCTTCGAACTCATGAGATTCCACCTACAGTAAATACCATGACAGTTTCCCGCTTGCGCCCCTTCGGCGAGACGATCTTCGCCACCATGTCCCGCCTCGCTACCGAGCACGAGGCAATCAATCTTGGGCAGGGCTTCCCGGATTGGGATGGGCCGGAGGAGGTGCTTGCGGAGGCGCGACATCAGCTAGCTGGAGGAAATAACCAGTACGGCCCCGGCCGCGGCATGAAGGTGCTCCGTGATGCCATCGTCGCCGATCGCGCCCGCCGCACGGGGCAGGTCTACGACGCCGACACCGAATGCCTCGTCACGGTCGGCGCCACGGAGGCGATTGCCGCCACCGCCTTGGGGCATCTCGAACCCGGCAGCCACGTCATCGTCATCGAGCCGTACTACGACTCGTACAAAGCCGTCATCGCACTGGCTAACTGCACATATACCGCGGTGCCGCTCATCCCCGCAGCTTCCGGCAGGGCACGCTCCTGGTCGCTCGACCGCAGCGCGCTTGCCGATGCCGTCACCGCTAAAACGGCCATGATTATCATCAATTCGCCGCACAACCCCACCGGCACCGTCCTCACGGACGAGGACTTGCAGGCCATCGCTGATGTCGCCATCGCAAACAATCTGCTCGTGCTTGCCGACGAAGTCTACGAACGCCTGTACTTCAACGGATTGTCACACTCTTCCATCAGCGCTCTGCCCGGCATGCGCGAGCGGACCATTGTCGTGTCCAGTGCCGCAAAAACCTTCAACGTCACCGGCTGGAAGATTGGCTGGGCGCTCGCCCCGACTGAGCTACTCGATGGCGTCGTCAAGGCCAAGCAGTTCTTGAGCTATGTCGGCGCCACTCCCCTTCAGCCCGCAGTCGCCCGTGGCCTGCAGGAATGTGCCCCATGGGTGGACGAGCTGGCGGGTCAGCTCGAGGGCAACATGCGGCTCCTCGCCGATGGGTTGGAGGGCCTTGGCGCCGACGTCTTCACTCCGCAGGCAGGGTATTTTGTCGTCGCCGATGTCTCGAGCTGGGGGCTTGGCGACGCCCTGGAGACCTGCACCCGGCTGGTCAAGGAATGCCGCGTCGCAGCCATCCCCGTCACCGCTTTTGTGGATGACCCGGAGTCAGAAAAGTACCGCTACCTGGTGCGGTTCGCTTTCTGCAAGCGCGCCGAGGTGATTGAGGAGGCTATCGCGCGGCTGCGGGATTATCTTGCTGCCCGGCCTGCAGCTGACGAATCTGATTCAGCGGCTGAATAATCCGCTCCCAAATCCGGTCGACCTGGCGCACGAGGTCCTCCTCGGTGCCTGAGTTTTCCATAACCACGTCGGCGAACTGCAGGCGCTTGTCATCGCTGATTTGCTTAGCGATGCGCTGCTTCGCATCCTCTCGGTCTACACCGCGGCTTTCCACCAGACGGTCGAGACGGACCTCCACCGGGGTATGCACAACTACGACGAGGTCCTGTACTTCCGACTGCCCCATTTCAATCAACAGCGGAGAGTCAAAAACAATGATGGCGTCACCTGCCGCGTTGAACTGCTCTTCGGTGCGCTGCTCAATACGCGGATGGGTGATGGAGTTCAGCAGCTCCGTCTTCTCCGCGGATACGAAGGCCCGCTTCGCAAGTTCGCCGCGGTTGAGGGAGCCGTCGTCAAGCAAAATGCCCTCGCCGAAAGCTTCGGCGAGTTCGGCCAGCGCCGGTTCCCCGGGTTCGACGACATCGCGAGCGATCTGATCAGCGTCGATGATGACAGCACCGAGCTCGGCAAACCTACGGGCGACCGTAGATTTCCCACTGCCCATGCCACCGGTTAGTCCTACTTTGAGCATGTCTCTAAGGGTACGTGGACACGCCCCCGCACGTTAGTGCTTTACGACGAGATCCTCGATGCGGTGACCCTCTTCAACGGGATCTGGGTTGACTGGGGCCGGGGCGGTGCCGTTACCGAATGGGCTGCCACCAAGGGCCTCACGGCCGTGCGGCTGGAGCAGGTCAGAGAGCTCCGGCCCCTTCGGGACAATCCCTAAAGGATTGAGGTCGCGATGGACTTCGTAGTAGTGGCGCTTGATATCGACGAAGTCAGTGGTGTCGCCGAAGCCCGGAGTCTGAAAGAGATCACGCAGGTAGTTGTATAGAACCGGCATCTCGGAAATCTTGCTCCGGTTGCACTTGAAGTGGCCGTGGTAGACAGCATCGAAGCGGATGAGGGTTGTGTAAAGGCGAATGTCGGCCTCAGTGATGTGGTCGCCAATGAGGTAACGGCGGGTCTCCAAGCGCTCAGAAACCTTGTCTAGGGCATTGAACAGCCGGTCGTAAGCTTTGTCGTAGGAGTCCTGCGAGCCTGCGAAGCCGCAGCGGTAGACACCGTTATTGATCTCGGTGTAGATGAACTGCATAAGCTCATCCATTTCCGCACGCAGCTCCTCCGGGTAGAGATCCGGGGCGCCGTCACGGTGAAACTCGGTCCACTCGGTAATGAAGTCCAAGGTGATCCGGGGGAAGTCATTGGTCACGACCTCGCCCGACTCGATCTCGACGATGGCCGGAACAGTAATACCGCGCTGGTAGTCCGGGAAACGCTTGAGGAATGCCTCCTGCAGGCGCTCGTAGCCTAGTACTTCGTCACGGCCACCTGGTCCCTTGTCGAATGCCCAGGAGCGGGCATCGTGCACTGGCCCTGGAATTCCGACTGAAATTGCATCTTCCAAGCCGAGCAACCTGCGAACAATAAGCGTGCGGTGTGCCCATGGGCACGCGCGAGCCGCGATGAGGCGGTAGCGACCGGCTTCAACGGGCCACGTCTTAATTCCGTCGCCTACCTCGCGACCGTCCTTAACAATGCGGTCGTTGATATAGCGGGTGTCGCGGTTAAAGTCCTTACCCTCCTGGGAGTACACACCACCGGTAGAATGAGCGGAATCCTCTACCTGGTTAGCGTTATCTACCTGTTTGACTTCGTCCTTTGTTGTCATGTCACCAATCATATGGGCAGAAAGATAGGCTGTCAACGGCAGTAAAGACCGCCAGAGCCACCAAAATCGACAGGGCCACCAGGGCATTAGAGTCATTAGGGCCATTAGGACGGCTTGCGCTTCGCCAGCAGCCGGTTACTGTGCAGCAAACTACTTCTGGTGAAGCGCAAGCCCGCCCTAGGCAACAGCGGTGCCCCCTTCATGGCCCAAAGCCCCATCATCCGGACCAAAAATGCAGCAAGCACCCAAGCCGCCGCTATAAGAACAAGGCCGAGCAGGTGCCCGTCGTAAAGCAAAGAAGGCACGAAAAAGCCCCAGCGAGGAAAACCTCGCCGGGGCGATTTCTCAAAGGGACGTGTAAGCCCTTAGCGGCCTAGCTTAGTTGCCAGCCAGCTTCTCGCGCAGAGCAGCGAGCTGCTCGTCGGAAGCCAGGGTGCCGCCTGCGTTGTCTGCAGCCGGTGCGGCCGGAGCAGCCGGGGCTGCCTCGCCGGACTCGGAGGAGTAGTTCGAAGCGGTCTCTGCAGCCTCGGCAGCTGCAGCGCGGTGACGCTCGATCTGGGCAGCGTGCAGCTGGTGGTGACGCTCTGCCTCTGCGTAGCGAGCCTCCCACTCTGCGCGCTGGGTCTCGAAGCCCTCCATCCACTCGTTGGTCTCCGGGTCGAAGCCCTCCGGGAAGATGTAGTTGCCCTGCTCGTCGTAGGAGTCGCCCATGCCGTACTTGGTCGGGTCGAACTCTTCGGTGAAGTCCTCGTCAGCCTGCTTGAGGGACAGGGAGATACGACGACGCTCGAGGTCGATGTCGATGACCTTGACCATGACCTGCTCGTCGACGGAGACGATCTGGTCCGGAACATCGATGTGGCGGGAAGCCAGCTCGGAGATGTGAACCAGGCCCTCGATGCCCTCCTCGACGCGGACGAACGCGCCGAACGGAACCAGCTTGGTGACCTTGCCCGGAACAATCTGGCCGATTGCGTGAGTGCGGGCGAAGACGCGCCACGGATCTTCCTGAGTAGCCTTCAGGGACAGGGAAACGCGCTCGCGGTTCAGGTCGACCTCGAGAACCTCGACGGTGACCTCGTCGCCAACCTGGACAACCTCGGACGGGTGGTCGATGTGCTTCCAGGACAGCTCGGAAACGTGAACCAGGCCGTCAACACCGCCGAGATCGACGAATGCGCCGAAGTTGACGATGGAGGAAACGACACCCTTGCGGACCTGGCCCTTCTGCAGCTGGTGCAGGAACTCAGAGCGGACCTCAGACTGGGTCTGCTCGAGCCATGCACGGCGGGACAGAACGACGTTGTTGCGGTTCTTGTCGAGCTCGATGATCTTGGCCTCGATCTCCTGGCCGATGTACGGCTGGAGGTCGCGGACACGACGCATCTCGACGAGGGAAGCCGGCAGGAAGCCGCGCAGGCCGATGTCGAGGATCAGGCCGCCCTTGACGACCTCGATGACGGTACCGGTAACCGGCTCGTCGTTCTCCTTGAGCTGCTCGATGGTGCCCCAAGCACGCTCGTACTGAGCGCGCTTCTTGGACAGGATGAGGCGGCCTTCCTTGTCTTCCTTGGTCAGGACCAGCGCGTCGATCTCATCGCCAACTTCGACCACTTCGTCAGGGTCGACATCGTGCTTGATGGACAGTTCGCGGGAAGGAATGACACCTTCAGTCTTGTAGCCGATGTCGAGAAGAACCTCGTCGCGGTCAACCTTAACGACGGTGCCTTCAACGATGTCACCATCGTTGAAGTACTTCATCGTCGAGTCGACAGCGGCCAGGAAATCCTCAGCGGTGCCAATGTCGTTGATGGCAACCTGAGGGACGTTAGAAGTGGACATATAAGATGTGCTCCGAAGCGGATAGAAATCGAAAAACGGACAATTTCGGCCTTGCCCCTCAAAGAAACACCTGGACAACCGGGCCAAATCCGCTTTCGGCGAATCTCGCCATTGGCAATTAGTTAACCCGATGTCCCTGGAGCTCGAGGCTGCAAAGTCGGCACGCTAATGCATACCTAGCGAACAATACCGATTTGAGCTGCGACATTCAAGTCCGCAACACATCCACGGCAAGCCCGCGACAAGTCCACCTACCAGCACTACGGCCCGACCTTCGCACCACTAATGTGCAGCAGTATCCCAATTCACACCAGCACCGATCGAAACATCCAACGGCACCAACAATTCAGCTGCCGAGTCCATCTCGCGATGCAACAGCTCCTTGATGGCTCCCTCTTCCCCATCTGCAACTTCCACAACCAGTTCGTCATGAACCTGCAGGAGGACACGCGAGCGCAGCCCGCCCCGTCGTAAAGCATCGTCGACCCGGAGCATCGCAATCTTAATAATGTCTGCCGCCGACCCCTGAATCGGCGAGTTCAATGCCGCACGTTCCGCGTTATCGCGAGCGATGCGGTTGTCGGCGTTGAGTTCCGGCAGGTAGCGACGACGATCGAACATCGTGGCCGTAAAGCCGTCCTTGCGCGCCCGCTCAACAACCTTGTGCAGGTAATCGCGCACGCCGCCGAAGCGCTCGAAGTAGTCCTCCATGAGCTTTTTCGCCTCGCGCTGCGGAATGTCGAGCTGCTGCGCCAGACCAAAAGCACTCAGCCCATAAGCCAGTCCGTAGCTCATCGCCTTCACACGACGACGCAGCTCGGGCGTGACCTCATCGATGCCGACACCGAAAACCTTCGAACCAACGTAGTTGTGCAGGTCCTCGCCCTGTCGGTAGGCCTCAATCAGCCCCGGATCCTGCGACAGGTGCGCCATCACGCGCATCTCAATCTGCGAGTAGTCCGCGGTGATCAGCTGCTCATAGCCATCGCCGACCACGAACGCCTCACGAATCCGTCGCCCGAACTCCGTGCGCACCGGGATGTTCTGCAGATTCGGCTCCGTCGACGACAGACGCCCCGTCGCCGCGACCGTCTGATTAAAAGTCGTATGAATACGGCCATCATCAGCGACAGCCTTAATCAGCCCCTCCACGGTCGACTTCATCTTCTGCGACTCGCGAAACTTCAGCAGGTAATCCAGGAACGGATGCGGGTTGACCTTCGCCAGCCCCTCAATCTCCTTCGCCGCCGTGGAATAGCCAGTCTTCGTCTTCTTTGTCTTGGGCATCCCCAGCTGGTCAAACAGGACCTCTTGCAACTGCTTCGGCGATCCGAGATTCAGCTCAGGCTTATCGACGAGGTTGCGAGCCTCACTCTCCGCCTCATCGGTAGTCGCCTGCGCCTGCTTTCGGAGCTCCTCGAGCGCATCAACATCGACAGCGATACCGGCACGTTCCATCCGGCCCAACACTGGAGCGAGCGGGACTTCCAGGTCGGCGTACACACTGTAGAGCCCGGCCTCGTCGAGTTCGACAGCCAATCGCTCAGCCAGGTCGATGACGGCGGCGACATGGGAAGCGTCTTCGGCCGGGCCATCGAGCAGGGTCATCTGGCCCTCGGCCTGCGAAAGAGTCTGGCCCAGGTGACGCTGGACGACGTTGTCCAAGCTGTAGCTGCGCTGGCTTGGGCGCAGCAGATACGCAGCCAGGAAGGTGTCGTGGATGACCCCGGCCAGCTCGAAGTCGTAGTTCCAGAGTGCATGCATGGCCGTTTTAGAGTCATGCACCAGCTTCGGATGGTCGCCAGCGAGCCACTCGCGCAGTGCGTCGGCATCTTCGGCGGAAAGATCACCCAAGTCGAGAGAAACAGCCTGGCCGGAGGTCTTGCCCTTCTCATCTGCGGAGCCAATCATCAGGGTGTGCTCCCCGACCTGCAACGCGGCCGGCTCGTGCAGATTATCGAGCCAGGCAGCCAGGGCGCCGTCGTCAAGCGAAACAGCCTCGAGCTTTGTCGCACTGTCGCTGGTGGAGGCGGTGACGCCCGCGCCTTCGATGGAAAGGGTGCGGAACACGCGCTCGCGAAGGTTGTCGCCGAATTCGAGGCGGTCGAAGAAGTCGATGATTCCCTGGGCGTCGGCGGGACGGAGCTCGAGCTCGTTCGGACCGTATGGCAAGGGCAGGTCCTTGACCATTTCGGTGATGTCGCGGTTCAGCTGGACGTTTGCGACGCGCTCGCGGAAGTTATCGCCGACTTTGCCGCGGATTTCGTCAGCGTGGTCGATGAGGTTTGCCAGCGTGCCGTACTGAACGATCCACTTCGTCGCGGTCTTCTCGCCGACCCCCGGAATGCCCGGGAGGTTGTCGGAGGGGTCGCCGCGGAGAGCAGCGAAGTCCGGGTACTGAGTCGGCGTCAGACCGTACTTCTTCTCGATAGCAGCAGGCGTGAAGCGATGCAGCGTGGTGACGCCGCGCATTGGATAAAGCACCGTGGTGGTGTCGTTGACCAACTGGAACGAGTCACGGTCACCGGTGACGATGAGCGTTTCGAAGCCCTCAGGCTTGGCTTGGGTAGCCAAAGTCGCGATAATGTCGTCGGCCTCATAGTTGTCCTTTTCCAGCGTGACGATGCCCATCTCTTTCAGCACCTGCTGAATAAGCGGCACCTGACCACGGAATTCCTCAGGAGTCTTCTCACGCTGAGCCTTATACTCCGGGAAGATCTCGTTGCGGAAGGTCTCGCGGGCGACGTCGAAGGCGACCGCCACGTGCGTGGGCTTTTCCTCGCTGAGGATATTGGACAGCATAGAAAGGAAGCCGTACACCGCATTCGTTGTCTGACCACCGGTGGTTGAGAAATTATCCACCGGAAGGGCAAAGAACGCGCGGAAGGCCATGGAATGACCGTCGATAAGCATGAGGGTCTTCTTCATGACATCCCAGTGTAGGAAAATATTGAACAGCGTAGGAAAACTGAGATGCGCGCTGAGGAATCGCGAGCTGCGGAGGATGAGCTGTTGGCCGACCAGCTTCAGTGAACAATAATTACGGTAATCAGGCTGTATTTTGAAACGGGTTCAGTAGCCCCTTAGCCCACCTGAACAGTGATTCGCAAGAGTGAGCCTCTCGAGCGTCGCTTGGCACCTGGTTTCAGTTTCCGAAATGCTGTAATCCAACTTTAATATTCGCCTTATTTTCCTGGAGTTTTTCCATATTTTCCAGCGATTGGTCAACAACATGCACGGAACCCGCCCCAAATGAGGCACCTAGAAATTACCCCCTCTTTGAGGTGGCCGCGAAAACATATCACCACGTCCTGCGCATACCTCTGAAATCAATTGGCGTAGTTACGCTTTCATGGCTTTAGACTCTTCAGCATGAGTGAGTTCGATTCGACCGATTTCCAACGGAGCGCCCAGTCCACCCGCGAGCGCATCATCGCGGCTGCAGCTCGGCACTTCGCGCGCAAGCCTTTGCGAAGCGTGCCGCTGAAGGAAATTGCCAGCGATGCGGGCGTTAGCGCGCCGCTCATCATCAAGTACTTCGGCTCCAAAGAAGGTCTCATGGCCGAACTGATTGACTTCAGCCAGTTCAAAGGCACACTCAGCCGAGCTCCCTTCAATGAACTTGGCCAGCGGATGGCCAGCGCTATTTTGACTGGTCAAGGAATGGCCGGACAATCCATGATTCCGCTGATTGTCGGATCCCTCGACTCCGAGGAAACCGCAAAAGTCATTGCCGAGCGGTTCAATGAAGCTGTTGCAGATGACTTGATTCGCCGCGTCGAAGAGGACGGACCGGAAGACGTTAGCCACGATGCTGCTGTGCACCGCAGCCAGATGGCTATTTCCCTCTGCGTCGGATACCTAGTTCTTTCTGATACTGGTCTGATCGATGAGGCCAACGCGCCGAGGATTTCGGTTGAGGCCCTGGGTAACTGCCTGCAGCAGATTATCGAGCACGGCTAAGAACCGAGCACGGCTAAGAAAGCAGCTCCACTGCCCACTGCCCACCGACTATTCCTGCGTAACTCACTGAATCAGCAGCGCCGCCCCAGGCGCTGCTTTTTGTTTTGTGTCCTTAATCGCACCCCGAAGCCACCAATACACACACGGAAATATGCTTCTTCTCAGGTGGAAGACATACAATGGCCTGCGATGTCTACTGAAAATACGAGCGCTCCTGGCGCAGAGTCGACCACGCTGCCGACCACGAGCCCCTACTCTGAAATCCCGAAGCCGACCCCGCTGGGTGTCATCGCCAACGCAGTTCGCGGTGGCCTCATTGGTCTCGCCGAGACGATTCCGGGGGTCTCCGGCGGCACCCTTGCGCTGATCACGGGCATCTACGGACGCCTGATTGAATCGGCAAAGCGCATCACCGACCTGCCGCGGGCAATTTCGAAGGGCACCTTCAAGGAGGACCTGCGCAGAATCGACTGGTGGCTGCTCATCCCGGTGGCTATCGGCATGGTTGCCGTGGTCTTCTCCATGGCAGGCGTCATGGAGAACTTCGTCACCAACCAACCAGTCGCTTCCCGAGCACTGTTCATGGGCATGATCGCCGCCTCGATCACCATGCCGCTGAACGAGCTACCGCCAGGCGCTCTGCGTCAGCCGGGCATGCGCGGCAAGGCCATCGCCGTCTTCCTGTTCTTCAGCATCGCCCTGTTCGCGCTGACTTCCCTGCCACAGGCCGCGCCGACGCAGCCGCCTCTGTGGCTCGTACTCATCGCCGCTTCGATTGCGGTGTGCGCGCTGGTTCTGCCGGGCGTTTCCGGTTCCTTCTTTCTGCTGGTCATTGGCCTCTACGCACCGACCATGGGCGCAATTCACGACCGCGACTTCGCCTACATCGGCACCTTCTTCGTCGGCGCGTTGATCGGCATCGTCCTGTTCATCCGCCTCCTCGAATGGCTGCTGAGTACGCACCAGGCGCTCACGCTGGTCGCCATGTCCGGCCTGATGCTCGGTTCGCTGCGCGCTCTCTGGCCGTGGCAGACCGAAAACAACGAGCTCCAGGGCATTGGCTCCGACTGGGGACTCGCCCTCGGACTGTTCATTCTCGGCGCCGCAATTGTCGGCATCGTCGCTTATGCGCAGCGCCGTTTTTCTAATTCGGGGTCGATGGACTAAACTAGTCAAAGTCGCTTCGATAGAGCGTTTTCGCTTATCGACGGCTTTGCGCCCCTGTAGCCCAATTGGCAGAGGCAACGGATTCAAAACCCGTCCAGTGTGAGTTCGAGTCTCACCGGGGGCACGATTTGAAAACCCGCTTTCACCTGGCTTTTAGCCTGGTGGGGGCGGGTTTTTGGTTGTCTGAGTATTCACTATCTTTCACTCTTTTTCACGCACTTTCACGGGTATTTTGCACCAAAAATGAGCCACGAACGCACCACGCAATTGCACCGTAAAGGAGCAGGATTTCCAATCCCAAGAGTTCGGCTGTGGAATCACACTTTTCGAAAACAGTATCGTTGCCCAGCCCTCCTTGTAGGAATGAAAGACGCCCCGCCAGCGAGCTGTTCGGAATTTCCGAACAGCTCAAACCAGCGGGGCAAAGATTCTTGATTTATGTCTCGGTCGGTGGATTCCGGGCTGTCGGTAGCGCCTGCGAATCTCCCAATCCATCGCTGTCTCGCCAGCAAGGTGACGCTCGACAACTTCCTTTTTGATCTCGAACGAGTACTGCTGCTTCGTCGGCTTCTCCAGGGGACATAGCCTGCCACGCAGCACAAACCGACGGTAGAGACTCTGCACGGCGTGTCTGGAGACCCCGAGGGAATTGGCAGCTGTTTGCACCCCATGCCCTGCTCGAAACACTCCACTAACTGTTCACGCTGCTGCTCACTTAGCGAACTTCGTGCTCTCAAAGAAAACTACTCCCCACTAGTCGGTAACTGATTTCTCAGTCCAACTAATGGGGAGCAGTTCACCAAATGTGACGGGGTTGATGATTGGAGTTAGTGATTACTGCGGTGAAGACTGCCCAGACTAGGTAAAGGTCTTAGCTGTTTCTACCAAATGCCACTTCCCTGTGTCATCACTAAGGTGCAACTCCGGTTTAATCCACTCCTTTTCGTTCAGTTTATAAAGCTCCTCATCTAAGAAGAGACCAAAATCTACACCATCAAAGCTACTTGTAATATAGTCCATTTTTTGCCAACCAGGTTCATTGATTCGCACAGGAATCTGCCACTGCAAATCCCGGCCCCGGTATCGAATCAGAACAGCATCGCCGTCAGATCCGATAAAAGCAGCATGGTCAGCATCGACATGGGGATCTGCCTCAAGAGCACCGATAAATTTTTGTGCAAACCCCATACTATTTACACCTCGACGTATTGGTGGGGTAGGCAGTAATAACGTGGTGGCCATGTTCGGCGACAAAGATTGATGGTTCAAGTGTCTTTACAATTATCCCTCGGATCTTATCAACTAAGTAAATTTGAGCGGACGCGCAAAACTTACCATCACGATTCTGACTTGAAGGTTCAACTCTCTTTGACCACGTAGTGTTCTCCAGTGCAGCATCAATCGCAATCCGGATTAGTGAATCCCCGTCCTTTCCTTCAATGTCTGCGAGCGTTGACCATTCAGGATGATTCTGTCGAATGTGCTTTAATCCGTGATGAGCATCTCCACAGCGCAACGTGATTTCATTTGCGTGCATGAAGTCTTGCGGCGTTCCTAAATCAACATACTTCCAGCTTGCTACCGTTTTGAATGTGTCGGTTGCTGGACCACACGCTGCAAATGGAGGAAGCCCCGAATCGGGGTTCCACGACATGGGTACAGAGTTCAACGGATTCTCGTTGGGAATATCTGGCTTAATTCGCCATTCGAGAACCCCTTGCTTAGCGAGTTCTTCAATACTTTCAGCATGTGCAGGTGAGGGTAACTGCACCAGACATAGAGATGCTACCCCAATCCCGGCCAACAACCTGTTGACAAGACTTTGAATCTTCTTCTGCATAAAGAATCCCTTTGGACAACCTATAGACAATCCAGGTACACAATTAAGTTAACGCATTAAAACACTATGTTTCCAGCCATTCGACTGCCGGGGTAGCCGGATGGCTACCCTATTATTTGCAGCCTGCCCAGTCGTCAGCAGGTCCGGCCGAATCTGACATGGTCGGCACGTTGATATCATTTGTGCACGTAACCTTCACCAAACGGAACGTGGTCATCACCGCCTGCTTAATTTCTTCAGGATGTACTGGTGGTACGGGCAAGACGACTTCGTCCCTCACAAAGATTGGTGGCGACACCCTCACAATTATCGTGATACCCATTTGCCGATGGTATTGATTCTTTGGATCAATATGCAGGAACTAACCTACAAAGCAATCTCTACAGCATTGGATGCAAACCGAATTATCTCTTTTAATTCGCGATGTGACTTTTCGATAATCCTTTCATCTATTGCCACAAAGTACGTAGGGCTACCCTCTGGCTCGCCTTCAGCAGCACCAATCATCCACGAGTCATTAGAGAAATATGCGTAATCAGCAATCTGATCCACATTTTTCCCGGCACGATCTGCACCGTGCCGAAGTTGTGCTGCCAACAGTCGCTCAACTGCCAGGTCACGCTTAAAACAGCCAAGTCAGTTTCCGCTTCACCAGCAGCCGTTCAGTGTGCAGCAAATGCATTCTGGTGAAGCGGAAGCCGTCCTTTTGCAGCATGCGTCCAACTGGGCTCTGGCCAATTGGCATCATCAACAAACGAAGCCCGCTGCTACAGGTTATCCACCGCGTACTGAGCTTCCTCCGGAGTGAACTGCTCGCCGTATTCCGACGTCAGCTGCTCGTAAATCGCATCCGGGGACATTGCCATCGAGTTCTGGTAGATTCGCGCCTTTTCCAGTGCGTTCTTATTCCAGTCCGCTTCGAGGTTTTCCATTGCATACTGGGCAGCCTCCGGTGAGAACTTCTCGCCATACTCCGAGGTCAGCTGGTCATAGATACCGGCCTTCGACATGTGCATACGATTTGCGTAAATCTCTGCCTTGCGGAGAGCATTCTTGTGCTCGGTCGGAACTTTCTCATCCTGCTTTTCCTGCTTCTCTGTACCGTCCCGCTCATCGACAGCTACCCCAGGGTCCTCAGCGAAATCGGCATTCTCAACAGAGCCAGAATCAGCCACAACTGCAGTATCCGAACCAAAGAGAGATGCAGCTTCAGAATCGCCGCCCGAATCGGCATCGCCTCCACCGGTCAAGCTGGCCGCCACAGCGAGGACCACAACAGCACCCGCGGCGATACCGCCCCATTTGAAGCAGCCACCCTTCTTCTTTTCTTTCGGCGCCGGAGGCACCTGCCCAGTTGCCGACTGACCCTGCGGGTAGGACTGTTGACCGAGCGGATCCTGCGGGTTGTGTTGGTAAGACTGCTGCCCCAGCGAGTCCTGCGAATTCTGGGACCCATACGACCCCTCGGAGACATACGCCCCCTCGGGGCCATACGGGTTCTGTGGGCTCTGCGGGTTCTGGGGGAAAGTGGAATCGGACATCGTAAGAAGCCTCCTGTGTAGAAGTTGCAATGAACGAACAGCTCTCTGTCGTCAGTTGGAACTATCTCAGCAACCCCGGATTCGATTGTCCGCACTACACAAATATTTTCGATTACCAGCCTCAATCCCCGCAGACCCCCCACAAAGATTTTATTTTCCACCCCACCGTCCATATAATGAGATACCAATCCCGTATAGCAAGACTGGTTTAGTTTCTACGCACACCACTACGTATCATCTGCCAGCCTTTGCTCCCGGCTTTGCGCACTGCCCACCAGCAGCTCTCGCCGCGGTCGAGTTTTCTCAAAGTACAAAGTACTCAGTACTCAACACGGTACTCAGTACTCAACACGTTTTGGACTGTCATCATGCCTGCTGCGAATTCTTCTTCTAGCTCCTCCGACCACACTGCGAACGCGAACTCCACTAAGGCGCCGCTTCACGCAGTACCGGAGGACACCGCCCCCACAGATCCGTCGACCATCACCGATGCAGAAATCTTCGAGGCGCACCGAGGCGGCAAACTCCGCTCGCACTCGACCATGAAGCTCGAGACGATTCGCGACCTCTCCATCGGCTACACGCCAGGCGTCGCTCGCGTCTGTGAGGCCATCCACGAAGATCCGGCTCTGGCCCGCACCTACACCTGGACCGGCCAGAACGTCGCAGTAATCTCCGACGGCACCGCAGTGCTTGGCCTCGGCGACATCGGCCCCAAGGCCGCACTGCCGGTGATGGAAGGAAAGGCCCAGCTCTTCGAGCAGTTCGCTGGTATCTCCGCTGTGCCGATCGTCTTAGATACCCTCGACACGGAGGAAATCATCCAGACGGTCAAGGCGCTGGCACCGTCGTTTGGCGGCGTGAATCTCGAAGATATCTCCGCGCCTCGCTGCTTCGAGATTGAGCAGCGTCTCGACCAAGAGCTCGACATCCCCATCTTCCACGACGACCAGCACGGCACCGCCATCGTCATCGCCGCCGGCCTAATCAACGCCTGCAAGCTGACAGGTCGCAGCTTCCAGGATCTCCGCGTGGTCATCTCCGGCGCTGGTGCCGCTGGTGTCGCTGCGACGAAGATGCTGCTGTCCGCTGGCGTGTCCGACATCGTCGTCGTCGATTCGCGCGGCATCATCCACCCGGACCGCGAGCCACTGAGCGACATCAAGCAGTGGGTCGCCGGCATGACTAACCCACGCGGTATCACCGGCTCGATCAACGATGCGCTTGTCGACGCTAACGTGTTCATCGGCGTCTCTGCCGGCCGTATCGGCGAGGATGCGATTAGCCAAATGGCCGCTGACCCGATTCTGTTCTCGCTGGCCAACCCGATTCCGGAGATTCCGATGGAAGTCGCCCGCAAGTACGGAGCCGTCGTGGCCACTGGCCGCTCGGACCATCCGAACCAGATTAATAATGTGCTGGCCTTCCCGGGTCTGTTCCGTGGCGCACTGGAGGCGGGTGCCAAACGGATCACCGAGGCCATGAAGCTGGCTGCTACTCAGGCCATTGCAAATGTTGGCGTAGAAGACCTGAGTGCCGACCGCATTATCCCGTCGGCGCTGGATTCGCGCGTCATGCCGGCCGTGGCGAAGGCTGTCCGCGATGCTGCGCTGAGCGACCCGGCCTCCGGCGCGGTCGGCCCGCTCGACGTCACTGGCAATGGCTTTGCCGCAGCTGAAGCGAACTAGAAAACCGGCGCTAACTATTCCCCGGGAAGTCTGAAAAGTGTGCGGTTTTCCTGCACCAGTCTAAGACGCAGCTGAATAGGGGTACCGAATTTAAGGTATTCCTGTGCCTAGGTAACATATTCAGATATGAAAAGACCCATCGCATTGGCGGCTGCCACGCTGACTGCGACCTTGTTCTTAGGGCTTACAGGCTGCGTCACCAATGACGAAAGCGGTAACCCCGAGGGCTGGTCAGAGATCAAACCGGCAGCGGTCCCCGAACTGGCGAAACAGGTCCCAGCAGATCTTCGTAAGCGCGAAGTATTGCGCATCGGCACCAACCCAACATTCGCCCCGGCAGAATTTAAGGATTCCGCCGGTTCCATCATCGGCTTCGACATCGATCTCATCCGAGCCATGGCCAGTGTCTTGGACATGAAGATTGAAATCCAAGAACAGGATTTCGCACTGATTCTGCCGGCCCTGTCGGCCGGCGCAGTTGATGTTGGCGCTTCCGGCTTCACCTCAAATGAGGAGCGCCGCAAGACCTACGACTTCGTCGACTACCTGGATACCGGCCTGCAGTGGGCACGTCGCCCGGGCAGCGACGCCAGCTCCGACAACTACTGTGGCAAAACTGTCGCCGTTCAGCGCAATACCGTCGCTGACATGGAGGACCTGCCGGTAAAGAATCAGGATTGTCTGGATCGCGGTTTGCCACCAATTAACAAATTGGCCTACCAGGATGCTGGTACCGCCGCTACCACTGTGGTGCTGGGGCGTGCTGACGCGCTGGCAGCTGACTCACCAGTCAGTGCCTATGCGGTCAATCGCTCTGAGGGCAAACTCGAACTTGCCGGAGATATCTACGATGGTGCCCCGTTCGGCTTCGCTATTCCGAAGGATTCAGAACTCGGCCCAGTGCTGCAGCAGGCACTGCAGTACCTCATCGACAACGGCCAGTACAAGCAAATCCTGACCACATGGGGTTTGGAAGACGGTGCTTTGGAACGCGCCACTATTAACGGAGAGGAACTTTAAGTGAGCGACTCATCTGCGTCTGGCGCCCGCTACGAGGCCACACAGGCGGAACTCAACGAAGAAATTAAGGCCAAACCGCTGCCGCACCCGGGTCGCTGGATCACCGCAGCAGTGCTGCTAGTGCTCTTCCTGTGGTTCATCATCGGTGCCGCCCGCAACGAGGCCTACCACTGGGATGTTTACTTCCAGTACCTGTTCGACACACGAATCGCCGCTGCCGCTGGCTGGACCATTGCACTGACGGTCCTCGCCATGCTCATCGGTATCGTCGGCGGTGCCATCGTCGCCGTACTCCGCATGTCGGACAACCCCGTGCTGTCCACTGTTGCTTGGTTCTACCTGTGGGTTTTCCGAGGAACTCCGGTCTACGTGCAGCTGGTCTTTTGGGGCCTCCTCGGCACTATCTACTCGACGATTGACCTGGGCGTTGCCGAGGTTGATCTCAGCACCGTCCTGTCCAATACCTTTGTGTTGGCGTTCGTCGGTCTCGGCTTGAATGAGTCCGCATACATGGCTGAAATTGTCCGTGCCGGCATCCAGGCTGTCCCGGAGGGCCAGACCGAAGCATCGAAGGCACTGGGTATGAGCTGGTGGCAGACTGTCCGCCGCACCATCTTGCCACAGGCTATGCGCATCATCATCCCGCCGACGGGCAACGAGTTCATCTCCCTGCTGAAGACCACTTCGCTGGTCATCGCAGTGCCGTTCTCGCTGGAACTCTACGGCCGCTCCACGGACATCGCCAATGCGCTGTTCCTGCCGGTGCCGATGCTGCTTGTCGCCGCCACCTGGTACTTGGTCATCACATCAATTCTGATGGTCGGACAGTTCTACCTTGAGCGCTACTTCGCCCGCGGCGCTACCCGTCAGCTCACCGCCCGCCAGCTGGCCGCGCTTGCCGACGCCGAAGGTGTGCCGCTTGCAAATGCTCGCGTTGTCGATAAGGACGAAGAGCACTTCTACCGAGAGGATCCGCAGTAAATGACTACCAAAGATTTGATGGTTGAGGCGCAAAAGGTTCGGAAGAACTTCGGCCGTCTCGAGGTCCTCAAGGGCATCGACCTGGAAGTTCCACGCGGTACGGTTACTTGCCTCATTGGTCCTTCGGGCTCCGGTAAGTCCACGCTGCTGCGCTGTATCAACCACCTGGAGAAGGTCAATGCCGGCCGTCTCTACGTCGACGGTTCCCTGATTGGCTACCGCGAAAAGAACGGCAGCCTCTACGAGATTTCCGCCGCAGAAGCTGCCCGTCAGCGTCGCGATATCGGTATGGTTTTCCAGAACTTCAATCTGTTCCCGCACCGCACGGTGCTGGGAAATATCACCGAGGCACCGGTGCTGGTAAAGGGTGTCTCTCAGGAGCAGGCTGAAAAGCGTGCCATGGAGCTGCTGGAGACTGTTGGTCTGGCGCACAAGGCCGATGCCTACCCTGTTCAGCTCTCGGGCGGTCAGCAACAGCGTGTTGCCATTGCTCGAGCCCTGGCCATGGAGCCGAAGCTAATGCTCTTCGATGAGCCGACTTCCGCTCTTGACCCCGAGCTCGTCGGTGAGGTTCTCAACGTCATGCGTGGTCTGGCCGATAAGGGCATGACCATGGTCGTCGTGACGCACGAGATGGGCTTTGCCCGCGAAGTCGCCGACCAGGTCGTGTTTATGGCTGACGGCGTGGTCGTGGAGAAAGGCACCCCGGATGAGGTGCTGGGTAATCCGCAGCACGAGCGCACCCGCAACTTCCTGTCTTCGCTGTTGAAGTAACAGCAAAGGAGAGGCTGGCAAGCGGAACAGCAAGCCTAAGCGCCAAAAGTTGCGGAGATTCCACGAAACATAGTGACTGCCGCGCCGGTAGTCGCCAGAATGACCGCGAGCTTTCGGGCTTGCACAATGGGCACTCGTCGGGAAACGCGAGTGCCCAAAAATATACCCACAATCATGGCAACCAAACACAGCGGCCAGAGGATAACCGGTGTGGTGGCGAAGACAGATACGTCACCGCTGATTTCCTTGAACAGCAAGGACAACGCGCCGGAAACAAAGAAGAGCGGTTGCAGGGTGGCTGCAAATGTCTGCGCTGGCCAACGGGAAGCCTGTGCGTAAACGGTAATGGCTGGGCCCGCAATGCCGGCCAGGGTATTCATAAAACCGCCGGCCACGCCTGAGGCAACGGCGTATTGTGGGCCGTCGACACGCATGCGCTGAGGCATAACGGATGTCACTAGCAGCGCGAGTAGCACGAGCCCGCCGACCAGCACCTGGAGTGGACCGCTGGGCGTGTTGTGAACCACCCAAGCGCCGGGGAGCGCGCCGAGAGCCATCACCGGGCCAATCAGCCAGAACTTCTTCCAATCGACGTTTTCTCGCACCGAGATGGTCTGCATGATCGCATTGACCGATGCGAGCACGTTAATAATCAAAATTCCTGCTACGGGACCTGCAACCAGTGAGAGGACCGGACCTCCCAACAGTCCGAGCCCCATACCGGCTATTCGCTGCATCAGGGCCCCGACAAAAATCGTTGCCACGATAAAGACAAAAGCCCACACTGATAACTCCATGGGAGGGAGTTTACAGCGTGGGCTTTTCGGCTATTCGACGGGCGGGGTCGCCGAGGATCCGTCGTAAAGCGGAAACGTTAGCAGACTAGATGACGCCCTGAGCCAGCATTGCGTTAGCGACCTTCTTGAAGCCTGCGATGTTGGCACCGAGCACGTAGTTACCCTCGTGATCGTACTCAGCGGCGGTGGTTTCGCAGTTCTTGAAGATGTTGGTCATGATGCGCTTCAGGCGCTCATCGGTGTAGGAGAAGGACCAGGAATCGCGGGTAGCGTTCTGCTGCATCTCCAGAGCGGAGGTTGCAACACCGCCAGCGTTGGCAGCCTTGCCCGGCGCAAAGTGGACACCGTTGGCCTTGAAGACCTCGATAGCCTCCGGGGTGGACGGCATGTTTGCGCCCTCAGCAACGAAGCGGCAGCCGTTGTCGACCAGCAGCTTGGCGGACTCGCCATTGAGCTCATTCTGAGTTGCACACGGCAGTGCGACATCAGCCTTGAGCTCCCAGATGTTGCCACCCTCGTGGAACTCAGCGCCCTCAGCCTCAGCGACGTACTCGGAGACGCGAGCACGACGAACTTCCTTGATTTCCTTCAGCAGCTCGACGTCGACACCGTTCGGGGTGGAGACGTAACCGGAAGAGTCAGAGAAACCGACGACGGTAGCGCCGAGCTCCTGAGCCTTCTTAATGGCGTAGATGGCGACGTTACCGGAACCGGAAACGATGACCTTGGCACCGTTGATGTCAGCACCGTTGGCCTTCATCATCTCTTCAGTGAAGTAGACACAGCCGTAACCGGTGGCCTCGGTACGAACCAGGGAACCGCCCCAGGTCAGGCCCTTACCGGTGAGAACGCCGGACTCGTGCTGGTTGGCCATACGGCGGTACTGACCGAACAGGTAGCCAATCTCGCGGCCGCCGACGCCGATGTCACCGGCCGGGACGTCACGGTACTCACCGATGTGGCGGTGCAGCTCAGTCATGAACGACTGGCAGAAGCGCATGATTTCTAGCTCGGACTTGCCCTTCGGATCAAAGTCGGAGCCACCCTTGCCGCCACCGATCGGCAGGCCGGTCAGGGAGTTCTTGAAGATCTGCTCGAAGCCCAGGAACTTAATGATGCCGAGGTTCACGCTCGGGTGGAAGCGCAGACCACCCTTGTACGGGCCCAGCACAGAGTTGAATTGAACACGGAAGCCACGGTTGACCTGGACCTTCCCCTGGTCATCGACCCACGGCACGCGGAAAATGATCTGACGCTCCGGCTCACACAGACGCTGAACCAAGCCGTAGTCACCGTAGTGTGGGTCCTTTTCCAGGACGACCTTCAGCGACTCCAGAACTTCTGCCACTGCCTGGTGGAACTCCGGCTCACCGGCGTTTCGGGTGAGAATCTGGTCATAGAGTCCCGAAACCTTCTGCTCGATATTCAAAATAAACCTCTCTGCGAAACCATTATGGCGCCCACGAAGAACAAACCGTCAGCGGTTGTAAACCACTTTCCGGTTGCCGTAACTCGGTGGCACAGGTTGTGTGCACAAGGACTGGGCAACTGTAGATATTGAAGCGGACATAATTATACAACGGCATATTGCTGGGAAAACTCGTAGCGATTCGCGCTACACCCGTTGGCCAAGCCAATCACTGACTCTGTGGAGGCTTACACTTTTCACGAATTAGGTAGGATATTACCTAAATACGGCAACATTCCAGGGATACGTCGCAACAGATTCGAGCATTTCGTCGAACTCACGCAGCACTGGGTCCGGGGGCAATTCTGCACGCGGAGTCAGTAGCTCAGAGAGGTCCATAGCGAGTTCATTGAGAGAACCGCCGTGCTGATCGAAGCTCAAGAGATAACGGAATACCTTCCTATCCCCCAACGGCTCCTTCGGGTTCTCACGCTCCCACTGCTCCACCAACTGCGCGTCCGTGTCCGCCGACGCCACCGAAACATCCACGTCACTAATTCGCCCGGCGCGGTCAAACTCACTCAACTTGGTACGAAATGCCTCGGCCAGCGCCTCCGATTCGGTCGGCTTCACCAGGCAGTGAAAAACAATCTTCGACATAACTTCACAGGCTAAGCCACGCGAGACGGCCAGACAATAGCTAACCGTCGTCAAGCCCTTGTCCCCCTACGTTGGCGCGCCGACCGCCAGCAAAGACGTAGTGTTGGACTTATGCAGGCTTTCAGCAATCCCCTCATCACGCTTGCCGACGGCACGGTGAAGCAAGTTAATCCTTTTTCCGGTACCCAGGTGTGGACAGTCCCAGGTCGTGGAAATCGGCCGTTGGGAATTAAGCACACGGATCCGCAGCCATTGAGCGAGGAGGATTTTGGATCCCGCGACTCCTTTGGCTGGAACAACCTGCTGCAAACCCCGCCGGAGAAGGCCCGTGTTGTCCTCGACGAATCGGTATTCGGCGGCTACAGCACGGTGACCGGAGTACTGCCCGACCAGCTCTTCGACACCACTGCGGAGTTCCGCCGCGTGCCCAACCTGTTCGAGATCGTCTCCTATGACTATTGGTCGGAAAACTACGGCTTCGAGCCCGACCGCGAAACTCAGCAACGCATGGAGGCCTACCTCGATGACCCGAAGGGCCGCGAGCACGTGCTCAACATCATTCGCACGCGCTACCGCGCCGCTGGACGCAGTGAAGAGGAAATCAGCGCGCTTTCCGACGAGGAATTGCTGCGCCGCGCCCCAAGCTATTTCGCCGGCGGCCACGATGTGATTGTTGCCCGTCGCCACTTTGTCGACGGCGCTACTCACGATAATCAGCTGGCTTCTTCTGGCACATTGAGCGTTGCCGAGCACCGCGCACTTATTGCGTTTACCGTCGAGTCGATTGCTGACCTGTACCGACGTAACCGCTACGTACGTTATGTGGCCGCTTTCCAAAACTGGCTAAAACCGGCAGGCGCCAGCTTCGATCACTTGCACAAGCAGCTTGTGGCCATCGATGAGCACGGCGAGCAGCTCAAGCGCGAAGTGCAGGCGGTGCGCAAGAACCCGAATATCTACAACGAATACGCGGTGGACTATGCGGCCCGCCACAACCTGGTTATTGCGGAAAACGAGCACGCGGTGGCTTTCGCAGGATTCGGACACCGCTACCCGACGCTGGAGATCTTCTCGAAGTCAGATGTCTGCGAACCGTGGCTGCAAACCCGGGCTGAGATCGACGCAATGTCGGACCTGATTCACGCATGTCATGCAGCTGCCGGCCCCACCATTCCGTGTAACGAGGAATGGCACCACCGCCCTGTCGATTTGGATGCCCGCATGCCGTGGCGCGTAATGATTAAGTGGCGCACCTCGAACCTGGCCGGCTTTGAAGGTGGCACCAAGATTTATCTGAACACCATCTCCCCATGGGATTTGCGCGACCGCGTTGTCCCGGAGATGTACCGTTTACGGGAGACCGGAAAAATCTCGGACAGCATTCACATTGCGACCGAGTGCCAGTGCCAGCCCAACTCGCTGAAATACAACCCGCTCGTTGAAGACGGGTCGCGGCTGTAGGTCTCTGGCACAGAGTAGAGAGAGAAGTTAGGAGTCTTAAACCAGGTGAGCAACAATGAAGCACGGCTGAGCCGCATTCGCGACCTCATCGCCACCCATCGAGTGCCATTGGACCGGCAGTGGGAAATCTACCGCTACCTGCACCAGCACCCGGAGCTCTCTCAGGCGGAGGAGAAAACTGCCGCGTATCTGGCCGGTGCTCTTCGCGACATGGGCACTTACACAGTGCATGAGGGAATCGGCGGTCACGGCCTCGTTGGTGTCATGGAAAATGGCCCCGGCCCTACCGTGCTGTTCCGCGCTGATATCGATGCGCTTCCGGTGTTCGAGGAAACCGGTGTGGACTTCGCTTCCTCTGCCACCGGTACCGCCCGCGATGGTTCTGCCACCGCCGTCATGCACGCCTGTGGCCATGACATGCACATGACAGCCGGGCTTGGTCTGGCTAGCCTGATGGCGGCAACTAAGCCTGAGTGGTCGGGTACTTTCATTGCCCTGTTCCAGCCCGCCGAGGAACTAGCCTGTGGTGCACAGGCCATGATTGACGACGGCCTAGCAGACCTCATCCCGACCCCAGATGTGTGCTTCGGCCAGCACATTGTTCCCGGCCCCGCAGGTCAGGTAATGACCATGCCCGGCCCGGCACTTGCTGGCTGTGACACCATCAGCATCACGCTGACTGGTCGCTCCGCACATGGGTCTATGCCGCACAACGCCATTGACCCGACATACTTGGCTGCCGCAGTCGTTCTGCGCTTGCAAGGAATTGTAGGGCGCGAGATTCCTCCCCACGAGTTTGGTGTTTTGTCCGTCGGCACGCTGCAGTCCGGCAATTCGAATAACACAATCCCTGGCCAGGCCAAGATTGTGCTGAACATTCGCTACTACTCCAACGATGTGCGCGCGAAGCTCATTGCGGGCATTGAGCGCGTTGTTCGTGGCGAGTGCCTGGCTTCCGGCACTGAGATTGATCCTGTGATTGAGTACTCCGATCACGGCGAAGTCACTGACAATGATTCGGAGGCGTTTGCCACGATTCGCCCGGTCATGGACGCTGTGCTCGGCGACGATTCCACCGACGCTGTGCCGTGGACCGCGTCGGAGGACTTCTCAGACCTACCGCGTGGCCTGAACTGCCCATATGTCTACTGGACCGTTGGCGCGACACCTCGGGATACGTGGGAAGCCGCCGTTACTGCCGACCGCGTGGTCGAAGACGTACCGTCGAATCACATGCCGACATTCCTCCCGGACTTCAAGCCGACAGCTACCTCCGCGACTTCTGCCGCCGCTGCCGCCGTGCTGTCCTACTTGGCAAAGTAAGGGTTGTGTGCCGGCCGCTTGCCACCGCGCACCGCGCAAAGATCCTCACCGAACAGCCCAACAGCCCAGGTCGAAAGGCTCCAAGCAAAAAGCCGGTAAGCCCCAAAAGGACTTACCGGCTTTTTCAAACGCGCCAGAGAGCTAGCGAGCGTCCTCGCCAATAACGTGGACGTGAATCATGTTGGTATTGCCCTCATTTCCTGGAGGGGTACCAGCAACAACGACCAGCGTGTCGCCAGCGTTGTAGTTTTCCATGGTCAAGAGCTGCTCATCGATGACCTGCATAATCTCATCCGTGCTGTTAACCTCGCGCACCAAGAAGGTCTCCGCACCCCACGTCAGCGCAAGCTGCGAACGAACCTGCTGATTCGGAGTGAATACCAGCAGCGGCAGGCGAGAGTGCAAGCGTGCCACACGGCGAGCGGTATCACCCGAGGTGGTGAAAGCAACCATAGCGCGGGCATTCAAGCGCTCACCGATATCGCGAGCTGCGTAGGAAATCACACCACGCTTCGTGCGAGGCATGTGGGTCAGCGCAGGAACTTCCCCCTCGCGCTCAGCGGCGGTGACGATGCGAGCCATGGTCTTAACCGTGGACTGCGGGTACTTACCAACCGAGGTCTCACCCGAGAGCATCACGGCATCTGCGCCATCGAGCACAGCGTTGGCCACGTCGGAGGCCTCCGCACGAGTCGGGCGCGAGTTCGAAATCATGGAGTCGAGCATCTGGGTGGCGACGATGACCGGCTTGGCGTTCTCGCGGGCAATCTGAATAGCGCGCTTCTGAACCAGCGGAACATCTTCCAACGGCACCTCAACACCAAGGTCACCACGGGCGACCATCACGGCATCGAAGGCCAGGATGATGGCCTCGAGAGACTCGACTGCCTCTGGCTTCTCCAGCTTGGCGATAATCGGGACACGACGACCAACCTCATCCATGACCGCATGGACCAGTTCGACGTCGGAAGGCGAACGGACGAAGGACAGCGCGATGAAGTCGACTCCCAGCTTCAGAGCGAAGCGCAGGTCGGCGATATCCTTCTCTGACAGAGCCGGCACCGAGATGTTCATCCCCGGCAGGGAAACACCCTTGTTGTTCGAGACCGGACCGCCCTCGATGACACGGCACACCACATCGTTGCCATCTACCTCGATGCACTCCAGGCCCACCTTGCCGTCGTCGACAAGCAGGCGATCGCCCGGACGGGCATCGTCAGCGAGATTCTTGTACGTGGTGGAGACGCGGTCGTGCGTGCCTTCGACATCGTCGACGGTGATGCGGACAATCTCGCCGTCAGCCCAATACGTCGAGCCTTCCTTAAAACGACCGAGGCGAATCTTTGGTCCCTGCAAGTCGGCGAGAATACCGACGGCATGTCCCGTAGCGTCGGATGCTTCACGCACCCAGTGGTAGTTCTGAGCGTGGTCCTCATGCTCACCGTGAGAGAAATTCAGGCGGGCAACATCCATGCCGGCGTTGACCAGCCCGGTAATCCCCTCCAGCGAAGCAACTGCTGGACCGAGGGTACATACAATCTTCGTTCGTCTAAGCACGGCCTCCAGCCTAGTCCCTTAACGGGCTATGCGTCAGTTGGAAGCACTGTGAGCTTCAGCAGCCTCACGCTCTCCCCTGACTTCAGCTGCGGTTTCGCGGCTCTTGGACCGCAGAATCCACAAAGCAATGACAGCGCAGAAAAAAGTCACGAGCGACGTGATGTTATTAATACGCACACCGAATATCAGCGTTGCGTCATCGACGCGCATGAGTTCAATGAAGAAACGCCCCAAAGTGTAGGCCGCGACATAGAGCGCAAAGACGCGTCCTCCGCCCATCTTGAACTTTCGGTCCGCCCACACAATGACCAGACAGGCGAGGACGTTCCACACCATCTCGTAGAGAAACGTTGGATGCACCACGGCCAGCACTTCGCCTGTCGACGTTCCGGTGACAGGGGCAACCCGGCCAAACTCATCAACTCGTTGGTAAATTTCCAGGCCCCACGGAAGTGACGTTGGGCCACCGTAGAGTTCCTGGTTGAACCAATTGCCCAGACGCCCAATGGCCTGTCCAAGGATGATTGCGGGTGCGGCCGCGTCAAGAACTGGCGCAAACGGCACCTTCCGCCACTTAGCAACCGCCCACGCGGCTAGCACTCCCAGCGCCACCGCGCCCCAGATGCCGAGACCACCATTGGTGATTTTCAGTGCATCGGCGGGATTGGCGCCGGGGCCGAAGTACTTCTCCCAGTCGGTGGCGACGTGGTAGAGACGGCCGCCGATAATGCCCGCAGGAATAACCGCAATGGCAATGTCGAGGACTAACTCCGGGTCTCCACCCCTGGCCGCGTAGCGGCGCTGCATCCAGTAAATGCCGACGAGTACGCCAACCAAGATGGAAATCGCGTAACCGCGCAGTGGTAGCGGTCCTAACTGCCACACCCCCTGCGGCGGAGAGGGAATGTTGGCCAGATACGTCGTTGCAGTTTCAGCGAGAACAAGGGTGGAACTCATAAATGCGCTAGCTCTCTCCTCGTACGCCCGCGGCGAGTTCGCGGGCGAGCGTTACCAGGTCATCGGTGCTCTTCATCGCGGCCTTGATCAGTGCCGAGCCAACGATTACGCCATCTGCAAACTCGGCAATCTCCGCGGCCTGTGCCCCATTGGAGACACCCAAACCGACGCACACCGGTGTATCGGTGACCTCGCGCGTGCGGGCAACCAACTTGCCTGCGGCCGAGTCGACGCTGGCCTGGGCACCTGTGACACCCATGTGGCTGGTGGCGTAGACGAAGCCGGTCGACGCGGTGGCAGTTAGCTGCAGACGCTCGTTGGTCGATGACGGGGCCACCAACATGATGTTGGACAGACCATTGGCCTCAGCTGCACGCTGCCATTGGCCGGCCTCCTCGGGGATGAGATCCGGGATAATGGTGCCCCGACCACCAGCGGCGGCCAAGTCCTCGGCGAAACGCTCCGGACCATACTGGAGAATCGGATTCCAGTAGCTCATGACCACACAGGTACCGCCGTGCTCGGTGACTTCGCGAACCACCCGCATAATCTCACGGGTACGGAAGCCCGCATCCAGAGCCACGTTGGCGGCATCCTGAATAGTTGGGCCATCCATCATCGGGTCGGAGAAAGGCAGTCCAACCTCGATGATGTCGGCGCCAGCGTCGACAATCGCCTTGATGTTCTCAATCGACTTATCGGTGGTCGGGAAACCCGCTGGGTAGTAGCCGATAAATGCTGCGCGGTTTTCCTCACGGACCTTGTCAAAGACGTCACTCAGACTCATTTAGGACTCCTCCATCAGATCAAACCACTTAGCAGCGGTGTCGACATCCTTGTCACCGCGACCGGAAACATTGACAATAATCAGCGGCTTACGGCCCAGCTCTTCATTCAGATCACCGCTGATGAGTCGGGCGGCAGCCACCGCGTGTGCGGACTCGATAGCGGGCAGGATGCCCTCCATCCGAGTCAGGTCCTGGAATGCCTGCATCGCCTGGGTATCGGTCACCGGCAGGTAGGACGCGCGATCAATATCAGCCAGGTAAGAGTGCTCCGGGCCCACGCCCGGGTAATCCAGACCCGCGGAAATCGAATGAGACTCTGTAATCTGACCGTCCTCGTTCTGCATCAGGGCGGCGAAGGAGCCCTGGAACACCCCCGGATTACCGGCGGCCGAAATCGGTGCTGCATGGCGACCGGTCTCAACACCGTCACCGCCAGCTTCAGCGCCAATCAGTCGAACCGATTCATCATCGATGAAGTGGTGGAACGCGCCGATCGCATTAGAACCGCCGCCGACACACGCCACGACAGCGTCGGGAAGCGAGCCGGTCTCCGCGAGAATCTGCTGGCGTGCCTCGGCGCTGATGATGCGCTGGAAGTCGCGCACCATTGTTGGGAACGGGTGCGGGCCGGCTGCAGTGCCGAAGCAGTAGTAGGTGTCATCGGCGTGTGAAACCCAAAAACGCATGGCCTCATTGATCGCGTCCTTGAGAGTCTTCGAGCCAATCTCGACCTCGATAACCTCGGCACCAAGCAAACGCATGCGAGCGATATTAAGGCGCTGGCGGATTGCGTCGACCTTGCCCATGTAGATACGGCAGTTAAGGCCGAGCAGCGCACAGGCAGTCGCGGTTGCGACACCGTGCTGGCCGGCACCGGTCTCGGCAATAATGTTCTTCTTACCCATGCGCTTAGCAAGCAGAACCTGACCCAAGACGTTATTAATCTTGTGGCTACCTGTGTGATTCAAATCCTCGCGCTTGAGCCAGACGTCAGCGCCGATATCAGCGGAAAACTTCTCCGCGTAGTACAGCGGCGAGGGACGTCCGACATAAGTACGCTGAAGCCGGTCGAGCTCATCGAGAAAATCCTGATCAACGCGGGCCTTCGCGTAGCCATCGGTGACCTCACCGATAACGGCCATCAGCGCCTCCGGCACAAACTGGCCGCCCCACTTACCCCAGTGCCCAATGGCATCTGACTCGTGGTTCGTTGTCTCCGCGATAACCTCACCCATCGTGGGCAGGCGGTCACCGCGGGCATCATGATTCTTGAAATCTTGGTCACTCACAGTTATCTATTGTGGACTATCCCCACCCGTTGCGGGGACATAAGGCCTAAGAAACTGTGGCGTGCCAGCACAACAGGTGCGACACGCAACCAAACTAGGCGCAGATCGCAGCGCGGTACAGCTGCTTATCGCAACTGCGGTCTATCACTACTCGCTGCGGAGTGTCGGGTGGACACCGGCGGCAACGAGACGTCGGCAAGCCTCACCCGGCTTGCCCGCGGTAACCAGGCCCTCGCCCACCAGTACCGCGTCGGCGCCGTGGGAGGCGTAGTAGCGCAGTTCCTCCGGCCCCTTGACACCGGACTCTGCCACCTTCACAACATGATCCGGCAACATCGGCGCAAGGCGTTCGTACACGGAGAGATCCACGTCGAGGGTCTTTAGATTGCGGGCGTTGATGCCGAGGATCTTGGCACCAGCGGCCTCGGCGCGCTCGACCTCTTCTTCGGTGTGCGCCTCAACCAGAGCGTTCATGCCAAGCGACTCGGTGCGATCCAGCAGGGATTCCAGCGTCGGCTGATCCAAAGCGGAGCACATCAGCAGCACCAGGTCGGCACCGTGTGCGCGGGCCTCATGGACCTGGTACGGAGTGACGATGAAATCCTTGCGCAGCACTGGAATGTTGACCGCGCGGCGCACGGCATCGAGGTCGGCGAGCGAACCGCGGAAGCGGCGCTCCTCAGTCAGACAGGAAATGACAGCCGCGCCACCCTGCTCGTACTCTGCCGCCAAGACCTCCGGCGAAGGGATGTCAGCCAGCTCTCCCTTCGACGGAGAGGCACGCTTGACCTCTGCAATCACCTGCACCCCGGGCTTAGCCAGTGCCGCCACGGCATCAATCGGCGACGGCGCCTTCAGCGAGAGCTCCTTGATTTCACCGTAGGAAATCTTGGCTTCCCGAGCAGCGAGATCTTCCCGCACGCCCTCAATAATCTTGTCCAGAACGTTAGCCACGGCCTTACTCCTTATCCAGATCCGTAGGATCTACACCGGCATCCAAAGCATCCCACAGAACTCGACCCGACTGTGGGTCTTCCTCCAGGTCCTCGGCGATACGCTGACGGCGTACCTCCGGGGTCTCATACGCGCTGGACTTCTGCTTCTTCACAGTACCCGGTCGACGCACCAACAATACCGCCCCGACCAGCGCCAATGCGCAGCACAGCAAGGCCAGGGATGGCCCCATCGCATGCACTTCAATCGCTGAGATCTGCGCCCAGTCTGCCACAGTCACCGCATCACTGGCGCGTTGTGAGGCGCTTCCCGACGTCAACAAATCCAGTGCCCGCTGGGAATCCACCCCGTCTTCTCCGCTGGCAAGCAGAGTCATCGGAGTCCACGACGCCGCAACTGCGAGCAGCGCCGCGAGGCCACCGACGATACGGCGCCCCAGTGAGCCCAAAATGGTGGTGGCAAACAGTGCAGCCACCATTGCCAGCGCAATCGACGTCAACTCTGGAGCCCAGACTGCGCCCACCAAATCTGTGGTCGCTGGACCGGACTTGTCATCAACAGTATCGACCGTCAGCCACGCACTACGGCTGCACAACCACATCCCCGCTGCGGCCACACCAATGAGGCCACCGGAGAGCATCGTTGTCGACTTCATCGAAAACCTAGCTCCTTTCCGCTGGGACTAGTGTCTCAGCTGCCGCGACAGCTCGCAGCACGGCCGCGGCCTTGTTGCGGGTCTCCTCATCCTCTGCCACCGGGTCAGAGTCACTGACAATTCCGCCGCCAGCCTGAACATAGACCGTATCGCCCTTCTTCACACCTGTGCGGATGGCAATTGCCTGATCGGTATTGCCCCGGAAGTCAAAGTATCCAACAGTGCCGCCGTAAACACCCCGACGCGTGTCTTCGAGCTTGTCGATAATGCTCAGCGCGGAAGGCTTCGGCGCACCCGACAGCGTTCCCGCTGGGAAGGTGGCCGCGAACGCGTCGACGGCAGTGGCGTCGCTGGAAAGCTCGCCGGTGACCGTAGAGACCAGATGCATAACGTGACTGTAGCGCTCAATATGACGGAAGTCGTGCACAACAACACTGCCTGGGCGGCAGACACGTCCGAGGTCATTGCGGCCAAGATCAACGAGCATCAGATGCTCACTATTTTCCTTCTCGTCTGCCAGCAAATCAGCTTCCAGCGCATTGTCCTGCTCCACCGTGGCACCGCGCGGACGTGTGCCCGCGATGGGATTGGTGATGACCTCACTGCCCTGAACTGCCACGAGTGATTCCGGGGAGGAACCGACAATTTGAAAAGCGGTAGCGGAGAAGTCCTTGGTTGGAACGTTGACCAGGAACATGTAGGGCGACGGATTGGAAACCCGCAGGATGCGGTAGATATCAAATGCTGACGCCTGCGTGTCCATCTCGAACCGCTGCGAGAGCACAATCTGGAACGCATCACCAGCTCGGATGTGGTCCTTGCAACGCTCAATACGATCCATGTGGTCGTCGGCGGCGCGCTGGCGACGAATCACCGGCTCTGGGAAGCTAATTTCCGCCGGACGCAGATCAGAGGACCCCGACAGCCGCTCCACCATCGCATTGACCCGATCACAGGCGGTGTCATACGCCTGGTCAATCCGCTCATCCGAGCCGTCCCAGTTCACTGCATTAGAAATCAGCCACAGCACGCCCTCGTGGTGGTCAAAAGCAGCCAGGTCCTCCACCAGCAACTGCATGAGCTCAGGAATCTGCAAATCATTGTCAGTGGTATCCGGCAGCTGTGGCTCGATGTAGCGGACAATGTCATGCCCGAAGTAGCCAACGAGACCAGAGGTGAGCTTGGGTACCGAGGCATCGTCGGCAAGCGGAAGCTCCGTGTGCAGCAGCTCCAGCGTGCGACGCAGAGCATCCAACGGATTTCCGCCCTCTGGCGCACCCGACGGCGCATTGCCAATCCAGGTTGCCTCCCCCGCATCATCCACCGTCAGCGCAGCACGACTGCCGCAACCGATAAATGACCAGCGCGACCACGACTGCCCCACATCGGAGGACTCCAGCAAGAAAGTGCCGGGACGATCGGCCGCGAGCTTACGGTAGGCCGACAGCGCCGTTTCGCCGTCCGCCAAAACCTTGCGAACCACGGGCACGACCCGATGGTGTGCAGCCAGTTCACGAAAGCGCTCACGCGTGGTCATGGTGATACGAGTCATAGCCGCTATTGTGCCACGCACCCGGATTGCACATCACTTAACCCCGGACTTCACCGGAGGTGGGCGCGCTTGACGACGAAATCCCCACCTCGGCAGCCGGGGTTGACTGCCTAGTCCTCGAACACGGGATGCACGTCAAAGCAGCTATGCGAGCCAGTGTGGCATGCCGCGCCGTCCTGCACTACCTGCATCAGCACGGTATCGCCATCACAGTCCAACGCCAGCGATGTCACGGTCTGGAAATGGCCGCTGGTAAGCCCCTTAATCCAGTACTCGGACCGGGAGCGCGACCAGTAGGTGCCGCGCTTGGTAGCGATGGTATATGCCAGTGCGTGGGAATCCATCCACGCCATCATGAGCACGCGGCCAGTGGATTCCTCCTGCACAATAGCGGGAATCAAGCCGTCAGCGTTGAACTTGGCGATGTTCGCGATATCTGCTGGGAGCGTGTACTCACGCGGATCGTCGCCGGCGCCGTGAGCTGCAGCGCCCGGGGCTAGACCAGTCACTGGCGCACCTCGATTCCCTCGCGGGCCATCTCTTCCTTAACCTCAGCAATGCTGACCTCGCCGAAGTGGAAAATGGATGCGGCCAACACCGCGTTGGCGCCGGCGCGCACTGCTGGCGGGAAGTGCTCTGCCTTGCCCGCACCGCCAGAGGCAATCACCGGGACGTCGACGGCAGCGCGGACTTTCTCCAGAAGCTCCAGGTCGAAACCGTCCTTGGTGCCGTCGCCGTCCATGGAGTTCAGCAGAATCTCGCCGACCCCGAGCTCCTCGCCGCGGCGTGCCCACTCGACGGCGTCGATCCCCGCCGAGCGTGAACCACCGTGCGTCGTCACCTCGAAGCCCGACGGCTGCGGCGTGCCTCCCTCGGGAACGCGGCGGGCATCCACCGACAGGACGACACACTGCGCACCGAAGCGGCGCGACAGCTCGCTGAGCAGTTCTGGACGTGCGATCGCAGCGGTATTGACACTGACCTTGTCAGCTCCGGCGCGGAGCAGCTGATCGACATCCTCGACGCTGCGCACGCCACCGCCGACCGTCAGCGGAATGAAGACCTCACTTGCGGTGCGACGCACCACGTCGAGCATGGTGCCACGGCCATCCTTGGAAGCCGTGACATCCAGGAAGGTCAGCTCATCAGCGCCCTCCTCGCCATAGCGGCGAGCCAGCTCCACCGGATCGCCGGCATCACGGAGATTCTCAAAGTTAACCCCCTTGACGACCCGCCCATTGTTGACATCCAGGCAAGGAATCACGCGTACTGCCAGAGACATAGTTTTTAAGTTCTCCTCGTGTTAGCTCAAAGTTGTGGCTCGACGGTTTGCGCAACCACCCCGCTCGGGACGTCGCCCACGGTTTAGCTCCGGAAAGTCTCCGGACGACCCAGTTGGTCAATAATCGACCGCAGCGTGGCATGAACATCTCGAGTTCCCGCCAGCACGCCTACGGAATCATGCCGCCAGGGATTGCCCGCCAAGTCTGTGACCACGCCACCAGCTTCGGAAATCTGAAGTACACCAGCTGCGTTATCCCACACATGCGGTGAGAAAGTCACGGTGCCGCCGAATGCCCCCATCGCGGTGGAACCCAAGTCCACTCCGACAGAGCCAGTAATTCGGATCGTCGGATAGCGTTCGCCCACCTTTGACAGCAGCAGTTGGCGCCACTTGCGCGGGAGTGTGCCGTCGGTACTCGCGATAACGGAGCCGAAGGCAATCGAAACCGGGCGGCCGGCCTCGGCATCGATGTTGACGCGACGGCCGTTGACGAATGTGCCGCTACCTTTAGCTGCGGTAATACGCCGGCGCAGCAGAGGCATGGAGGTAATTCCGACCACCGGCTCCCCCTCATGCATGAGCGTGAGCAGCATGGCACACAGTGGAAAGCCGTTGGAATAGTTCGTGGTGCCGTCGATCGGATCGATGACCCAGGCGGTATGTTCCTCGGGAACTTTGCCACCGAATTCCTCGCCGTAGACGGGCAGGCCGGAATACTGCGTGAGGAGCTGGCGCAGACGACGCTCAATTTCCAGGTCGGTCTCCGTCGCGAAATCCCCGCGCGGCTTCATGACAACCGGGTCCGCACCCACCTGCTGCGTGAACAGGCCTTCAACCTCATCGAGCGCCGCTTCAGCAATAGCGAGCATCGCCCGCGGTTCCAGGGCATCCATACTTTCTAAGTCCTTCATCCGCCGTCTCAGCCGGGGTGCCGTTTGCTCGTTAACGCTTTCGCTTGACGACGTCTCCCCGGTCCGGCCACGAAAGTGTTCTTTTTAGCCGCGAGCTACTGCCAGGGCCTCTTCCAGGGTGAAACGCCCTGCGTAGAGCGCCTTACCCACAATTGCGGAGTCAACGCCCTCATCGACCAGTGTGGCAATAGCTGCAATGTCGTCCAGGCTGCTGACACCGCCGGAAGCGACGATTGGAGCATCGGTAGCAGCGGCGACCTCGCGCAGCAGTTCCACATTCGGCCCCTGCAGGGTGCCGTCCTTGGAGACGTCAGTCACCACGAAACGGGATGCACCCTGAGCATCCAGGCGCTCCAGCACCTCCCAGAGGTCACCGCCGTCGGAGACCCAGCCGCGGCCGCGCAAGCGCCACTGCCCCTCTTCGTTAAGAACATCCAGACCAATGGCTACACGGTCGCCGTAGTTGGCGATAACCTCGCGGCACCACTCCGGATTCTCCAGTGCGGCGGTGCCAATATTGACACGGGCGCAGCCGGTGGCCAGCGCAGCTTCGAGCGAAGCGTTGTCACGGATACCGCCGGAGAGCTCTACCTTCACGTCGAGCTTGCCCACAACGTCGGCAAGCAGGTCGTAGTTCGAACCGCGACCAAACGCGGCGTCGAGGTCGACCAGGTGGATCCACTCAGCGCCTGCGTTCTGCCAATTCATGGCAGCTTCCAGCGGTGCACCGTAGGAAGTCTCGGTTCCAGCAGCACCCTGAACAAGGCGCACAGCCTGGCCATCGGCTACGTCTACAGCGGGCAGCAGGGTCAAACTCATGGGGGCTCTACTCTCTTCGACTTTGGGCGTTGTGGCCATAGTCACCACGACGCTTGTTGCTAGTTATCTCAGTATAGGTGGTCTAGGTGGCGAAATTCCGCCACCTACCAGGTAGTGCGGTTAGGGCAGATACTACCGATTGGGCAACTACAGCGTGTCCACCCAGTTCTGCAGCAGCTTCAACCCTGCTTCACCAGACTTCTCAGGGTGGAACTGCGTGGCCCACAGCGGACCGTTTTCCACGGCTGCGATAAACCGATCGGATTCGTGGGCAGACCACGTCACCAGCGGCGGAGCGATGCGAGAATCCGTATCAAGGTCCCACTTGCGCACACCGTAGGAGTGGACGAAGTAAAAACGCTGATCTTCCAGTCCCTTAAACATCTTTGAGCCTTCCGGTACTTCAACCGTGTTCCAGCCCATGTGCGGCAGAATCGACGCCTCGAGACGCTCGACAGTACCGGGCCATTCACCACAACCCGGGGTGCCGGTGACAGCTGCGGATGCGTCGGTCTCCGCTGCGTGGATGCCGTCGGCGTACTCGACGCCGCGGTCAAAGAGCACCTGCATACCGACGCAGATTCCCATCACTGGTCGACCACCTGCGAGTCGAGAGCCGATCAGGCGCGGCCCTTGTACTCGATGCAAACCCTCCATGCATGCGGCATAGGCGCCGACGCCGGGAACGAGCAGACCATCGGCCTCCATCACGGTCTTCGGATCGGCGGTCACAATAACCTCGGCACCCGTGGTGGCCACAGCGCGCTCAGCTGAACGCAAATTACCGGAGCCGTAATCAAGGATGGCAACGGTCGGGGTCTTCGTCGAAGGTGAGACTTGTTCCATAGTTGGACATTTTAAGGCGCTGGGAATCGATGTTTGCCACTTACCCCAAGAAAACTGCCTGGATAGGCAGAAGCACTGGTATACAACTACCGAATACTTTGGTAAACTCAAGGTTAACAACAGGTTAACTAAGTTATTGATTTATCCCTAAAACCCCTGATTACTTTTTCACAGAGAGGCTCCGACGCCATGACTACCGCATCCGTTCTTAGTAAATCATTTGCCATTGTCCGCGAGGACCTTCACCGGCTCTACGGTGCAGCCTGCGATGCTGCGACCATCGATTCCATCCTCGACGATGTCATTGCAGAGCTGTCCAACTCTGCGAAGGTGACTAACTTCCTCCCCGTCCTCGCCGAACGCGAGGCCACCGAACGCATCAAGGCCGCGAGCGGATGCAAGGACTTCGCCCCGCGCCAAGAGATTCTCTTTGCCGATAGTCGCGGTTCCGGCCGTAGCCAGATTGCCACTGCCCTGGCCTACCACCTGGTTGGTGACGAAGTCTTTATCCGCACTATCGGCCTCAATCCAGAGGATGGCCTGAACCCTCGCGTCGTCGCGGCTCTTCACGACCGTGGCGTGGACACCTCACGCCTCACCCAAAAGGCGATTACTCCCCGCGTTTCCCACCGCGCCGATGTTGTCGTGCTCATGGGCATCGACGAGACACCAGCAGTCCCCGGCGACCGCTACGTGGAATGGGATGTCGCAGATCCGGACAGTCTCACAGACGATGAGCTGCAGTCGCTTATCGACGATATCGAAACCCGCCTGCGGGCTCTCTTCACCGAGATGGACGTCGCCGTCGCATAAACAGGCACGGCTGCCCCACGCCGGGGGTTGCATCTAATAACCAAAAAGAGTGGCTGCGCAAGAACTTGCGCAGCCACTCTTTTTCAAACGTCTCTTTGTATGTAGTTACTTCTTCTTGCGGTCCCGAACCGTCAAACGCGTCACTGCATTCTTTGCCGGGCGGGCAACACGCACAGCGGCCTCCGGCGTACGACGCTTCACGGCATCCCCCAGACGACGCAGCGTAGCGCGGGTGTTCTGGTATTCCGCCACGCGGTGCTTTCCGATGATTCGGTCGAGCACCGCACCAATGAGGCCAACTGCCAGCAGAGCTGCCGCAAAGGCAAAGACAGCCGGGTACGGACGGAGTGCAGCCGCGGCTACGGCTCCCAGAACGAACGAGCCGATACCAGTGCCCGAGTCAAAGGACATGTTCCAGAAGGCACTGGCCTCAGCAGTACGGTCACGCGGCAGGCGGGCAAACATCAGCAGCAGAGCCTCATTTTGCACTATGCCGAAGCCCGCGCCGTAGAAAATGGCCGCAACCAGCAGCAGCCAGGCCGACAGATCAAAGAGAACCACGCCGGACATCATCAGCAGGCCAATAAAACCACTGATCAATGCCGGAATCAGCAGAATTCCAGCCTCCGACTTCCGGTCGGCGTAGATTCCTGCGAAATAACGGAACACCATCTGCGCGCCACCGAGAACAGACAGCGACAGGCCAGCCACAACCGCACCGGAGACCAGATCAATTTCGCGAGCTGCCGGGGCAAGGAATGCGGAAATACCACCAAAGCCCATCGCAATCGTGCAAATTGCGAGCGCGGGAATGGCCACCAGCTTCCATGTGGCAACGTGCTCAACGGGGCTCGGCTGAGTTGCTGCAGATCCGGGCACAGGATCGCCGACGTCTTCCTTGCCGCCCTTGCCCTCCTTCGGCGCTGGCTTAATCTTCGGAATGAATAGGGCCATCACCGAGCCAACGAGCGAAATGACGGCACCCAGAATATAAACCGGAGTGTAGGAGCCAGTCTTGTCCGCGATGATGAGACCAAGCGGCAGGAAAATGAGCTCGGACAAACCAACGGCCACACCAAGCACACCGGAGGCTTTCCCCAGGAACTTCAGGGGCACAAGCTCTGCAATCAATGCGGACTCGGCGACAGTCAGCGCACCGAAGCCCATACCGCGGAGAACCGCAATGATGAGCACCAAAGCAGCATCGGTGCCAAAGATGTGCAGAATCGTCGGCAAGCCCAGAAACAAACCTGAAATCAGCATGGTCATGCCGTAGCCAAGACGGCGACACATACGTGGAGTCTGCGTTTGCGTGAGAACTGTGGCGGCCATAAAAACACCGGTGTAGGCACCGGCGAGCGAGGTTCCACCGCCATCGTCAAGAATTGCCTGCGGAATGACAGGCATGAGGAGTGACCAGCCACCGAAGGCGGCCATCACGGCGACTAGCGTAGGTACTAGTCCGGGCGCTTTCCACATGCTGTCCAGTTCGTCCAACTGCCTGCGGTCCATCACCCGGGACGCCATTTACTCCATCACTCCTATCAACCACAAAATTGCGCCGGCGAGCGCGATCACAGATAAGAGACCAAGGACAATTGTTCCGACCCTCGATCCGGATTTATAGAGTGACCATGTTCCGCCCACCAGCAGACCAGCGACAATGAACAAAAAATAAGTGCTCAGCGTCGATGCGGTAGACACCTGCGCTAAAAGCACGTCTACAGACGTTGTTACCATCGATTCCCCTAAAATGCCAGCTAAGGCGGATTTTCCGGTTTCCTACAGCGGCCGTCTACTACAGCTGCGACCTACAGAGTGCCCTTGGTCGACGGCACACCGTGGACGCGCGGGTCGTCCTCGACGGCAGCACGCAGGGCACGGGCCACAGCCTTGTACTCAGCCTCGGTGATGTGGTGCGGATCGCGCCCGTAGAGACAGCGAACATGCAGCGCAATACGGGCATTTAGGGCGAAGGACTCAAAGAAATGCTCATTGATAACCGTTGCGTAGTGACCACCAATGACGGCAGTCAACATCTGCTCTGGTTCGCCAGTGCCAACGAAGTACGGGCGACCAGACACATCAACCACTGCGTGTGCCAGCGTTTCATCCATCGGGATATAGCAGTCACCAAAGCGACGAATACCAGACTTGTCCCCCAACGCCTGGGCGAAGGCCTGCCCCATCACAATGCCGGTATCCTCCACCGTGTGGTGCGCATCGACCTCGGTGTCGCCGTTGGCGTGCACAGTCAGGTCGAAGCTGCCGTGGGAGCCGAAAGCGGTCAACATGTGGTCGAAGAACGGCAGACCGGTCGAAATATCGGTCTTGCCGGTGCCATCGAGATTCACCGAGCAGACGATGCTCGATTCGCGGGTGGCGCGCTCGACACGGCCAACGCGCTCAGTGCGCTCTGCCTCCAGATGGTCCTTATCACTGAAGTGCATAAGTCAGATCTCTCCTTGTAGTGGGATGTACCGGCAGCATTTCGCTTAAGCCAGCGCGGTCGCTGCCAATTTCTTGGCCGCCGCCAGCAGCGCATCATTTTCGCTGGGCAGACCAATAGTGGCACGGAGACGACCGGGCACGCCAACATCGCGGATGAGTACTCCCTCATCCAAGAAGCTCTGCCATGCCGTCGCGGCATCGGCGAAACGACCGAAGAATACGAAGTTGGAGTACGAGTCAATCACGTCGTAGCCATAGCTGTTCAGGGCGGCTACGACGCGATCACGCTCGTCGGCAAGCTTTGCGACGGTCGACAGCGTCGCATCCGAGTGGCGAAGTGCAACCGTGGCAGCGGCCTGCGTAAACGTCGACAGGTGGTATGGCAGACGTACGAGCATCACAGCATCAATAAATGCCGGGTTAGCAACGAAGTAGCCGAGGCGGCCTCCGGCGAAGTCGAAAGCCTTGCTCATCGTGCGGGAGACAACCAGCTTCGACGGGAACTCAGCCAGCAGCGTTGTCGCCGACGGCTCCTCAGTGAACTCGGCGTAGGCCTCATCGACAATGACGATGCCCGGCGCGGCTTCAATAATGCGGCGCAGGTCAGCGAGCGTGGTCAGGTTGCCAGTCGGGTTGTTCGGAGTCGTGATGAAGATGACGTCAGGACGGTGCTCGGCAATGGCCGCGAGCGCACTATCCATGTCGATGTCGAAGGTCTCCGGGTCGCGGTCGATGCCGATGAACTCCGTCTGCGTGCCGGACGAGAGGATCGGGTGCATCGAGTAGCTGGGCACAAAGCCCATTGCGCTGCGCCCCGGCCCGCCAAATGCCTGCAGCAGCTGCTGGAGAATCTCATTGGAGCCGTTGGCGGCCCATACCTGGTCGACGGTGATGTCCACGCCGGTCTGGCGGGTGACACAGTCGGCGAGTGCGCTGCGCAGTGCTACTGCGTCACGGTCCGGGTAGCGGTTGAGGTCAGAGGCGACCTTCTCCAGTTGCGCCACCAGGTCGGCGATGAGGTCATCGGATGGCGGGTACGGGTTTTCGTTGGTGTTCAGGCGAACATCGACGTCGAGCTGCGGGGCACCGTAGGCTTCCTCGCCGCGCAGTTCGTCGCGCAGTGGCAAATCTGCCAGCGCCAACTTGGCTACTGACGGCTGTGGCTGATTCTCAGGCTGGTTGCTCATTAGTTGTTCCCCTTTTCTGCGCCATTGATCTCAGAGCCGAGAAGCGTCTCAAAGCGGGCACGGATGGCCTCGCCGTGCGCTGGCAGTCGTTCTTCGTTGGCCAGGACTACTACGCTGTCGGCAACTTCCTTCAACGCGGCCTCGTTGTAGTCAATCATGTGGACCGACTTCAGGAAGGTGTGCGTTGACAGGCCCGAGGCGTGGCGGGCGGTGCCGGAGGTCGGCAACACATGGTTAGAGCCAGCCGAGTAATCGCCCAGCGGCACCGGCGAGAAGCGACCGATGAAGATTGCACCGGCATTGGTAATGCGTTCGGCATCGGCCTGCGCGTTTTCGGTGTGGATCTCCAGGTGCTCAGTGGCGTAAGCATCTGCAACCTGGATGCCAATATTCATGTCGTCGACAAGCACGATGCCAGACTGATCGCCGGTCAGCGCCTCACGAACGCGGTCGGCGTTCATGGTGACCTCGTACCGGTTTTCGACCTCGCGGTCGACGGTGGCGGCGAAATCGGCGTCGTCGGTGATAAGCACGCTGGCGGCCATGACGTCGTGCTCAGCCTGGGAAATCAGGTCGTAGGCGACGGAGACAGGATCAGCGGTGTTATCTGCGAGAATGGCAATTTCGGTCGGGCCAGCTTCGGCGTCGATACCGACGACCGAGCGGCACAGGCGTTTGGCGGCGGTAACGAAGATGTTGCCCGGACCGGTGACCATGTCGACCGGCTCGAGGCTCTCGTTTTCATCGCCGTATGCGAGCAGTGCGACGGCCTGTGCACCACCGACGGCCCACACCTCGGTCACGCCAAGCAGCTTGCAGGCAGCCAGGATGGTCGGGTGCGGCCAGCCGTCGTTGTCGGCCTGCGGCGGAGAGGCGACGACGAGGGACTCCACACCAGCTTCCTGAGCTGGGATGACGTTCATCAATACAGACGACGGGTAGACGGCGTTGCCCCCGGGGACGTAAAGACCGACGCGCGAAACCGGAATCCACTTCTCGCGGACAATGCCGCCGGGCAGAATTTCAACAGTCTTATCATTCGGCTTCTGAGCAGCGTGGAACGCGCGCACGCGCCCGATGGACTCCTGCAGAGCAGAGCGGACATCGTCTTCCAGCGCAGCTTCCGCGGCATCGATAACCTCCGCTGGAACGCGCATGGATGCCGGACGAATACGGTCAAACTTCTCGGAGTACTCCATCGCCGCTTCCACACCACGGACTGCCACGTCATCGACAACGGGCTTGACCGTGGGAATCATCGAATCAACGTCTGCCGCACCACGCGGCAACACTCGACGCAGAGTGGCGGTGGTGGGAGTCTGACCGCGAAGATCAATAGTGGACAACATAATTAATTAGTAACCGCCTATTCGCACGATGGATTCATACGTGAGCACTTCAGAGTGACAAAGAAATGACAACAAAGTATTGAAAATCTGGGTCAAAGCCAAAGACTTTATCCACGGTTTTCGCTACTATTCGCCCTTAAAGGCACCCTTGAGTATGAACTAAGCATATCTTTCTCACGTTAGGTTCATACCGATTGCCCCATTTAACCCCTCATACTGTGGCGCAAGTTAGCTCCGCCACAGTGCCCCATTACAGTGTTAAGGAAAGTAGTAACCAGTCGTAGAAAGGTCAGCTGTTGAACCAGGAAGGAAACAGCCCGGATTTGCCGGAGCTCGTCGCAGCCTATGCAGACGCGACCGCAGCCGACAATTCCCTGGCCACGCGCCAACTGGAATCAGTTTTCGCGCATCATTTCTACAACCCACAGCTCTTTTCTGACCCGGAAGCCCACGGCGTTACCGAACACGTCGGCGCGTTTTACCGCATAGTCCGCGAGGTCACCGAATCGCTCGGCATGATGACGGCTGCGCACGATGCCGCCCTGAACTGGATGGTATGGGCATCCGATAACGACAACGTCCCGGAGTACTGGCGCGCCCGGGCACGGCTAGCGGCGGATGAAGCCCGCCGCTACACCACCTTTATCGCCGATGGCCCCACCTCTGCTGCCGCAGAGACCGAAATCCCACTCATCGCACGCATGAGCAGGGAGATCACCTCGTACCGGGCACTCGTGCTTGCCGACGATCTGGATGCCCCAACCAGCAGTCACAGCGCGGTGACCACGGATGCGGATGGGCCGCGGCCGCAGGAATCGTCGGCAAGCGAAGAAGCGGAGGAGCCGTTTAGCCCACGCCAGTGGAAGAAGCGGGCGGCACTGACTGACGCGCTGATTCGGATTGCAAGCGCCCTGCGAAAGGTCAACCGCGAGGACTTGGCACGGGAGCTGCACGAGATGATTCGTGCACTGCCAAATGAGGATAAGTTTGAGTCGATTGCGCTGGCGAAGACTCTGACGGAGGCATCACTGCTGCACCGAGCCGGGAAAGTCGTCGACGCAGCGCGACTTTGCGCCTCACAGCTCAATGCAATCGGTAACCGCTCCGTAATCGCGGGCCTTGAGCTGAGGCAGAATTTGGCACGGTACTCGATAGAGACAGGTAATAGCGATACCGCGTTCCGAATGCTGTCAAACAACGTGGCAGTCGCGGACCAGCACAGACTGGACACTGACTATATTCTCGCGGTTCGTGAGATGGCAGACATCAACTTCGAGGTGGCACACAACAAGCCCGATGCCGGGGAGATGCTGAAGCTAACTCAGCGCGCCCAGGATGTGTCGGCAGACTACCCCAACTGTGAAGTCACCATGGAAATCGCGCTGCTGAAGGCAACGGCACTGTACGAGCTCGGAGATTTCCACCATGCCGGCCAGGAAGCGGAGTCGGTTGCAAAGTGGTCTGAGCCTACCCAGGATTCCGCACGTACTGATTTTTCCTGTGCCATTGCGGCGGAATCGGCAGTCCAAGAGGGCAATACTGAGCATGCCGCAGTACTCTTCGACGCACTGGCCGATATTCGTGCCGGATACTCGTCCCCGATTTCGCCTGCGGAAACTCTGATGGATGCCGCACTATCGCTCAGTAACGTGGGCGCCACAAGTGAGCTGACCGACCACCTGATGGAACGCTCACGCGGCTACGTGGTTGGATCCTGGGAATCGGCCAAGTGGCACGAAGCGCAGGCACTGCTGTGCTGGTCTGTGTGGGACAACGACGGCGTGTACAAGTACGCCGACGAAGCTGCCGAGCTTTTCTTAGAAGCCCACGCCCCTGCCGACGCCGCCCGCACACTGACTATCGCGGTGCGTGCTGCTGCTAGTGATAACAATGAGGATCGCGCCCGCCGGTTCGCGGTTCGCATCGGCGACCTAGTCGGCCCGGATCACCCAGTGCGCGATGAAGTTCGTGGACTAATGCGTAGCTTTTCAAACCCGGATTAACAGCGCACCCGACTGCACAGGTCTGAAAAACAAGGCAGTTTTTGCATCTTCCCGATGCCACGGGCGAAGATAGTCCAATGGTCTGGTGGGAAGAAGAAAACTCTGAGTCTGGAATTCAAGTTGGCGATTGGGATGCCGGCATCGCTGCCGACTACGCGTCAGGGAATTCAGAAAACGCATCAGCAACGGAGAACTCGTCCGAACCCCTGGACTTTCCTCCCCTGCCCAATCCGCTAAAGGCATTACCGGACTCTCTCCCGGAGTTGCTGGTTAATTCCCGCAAGGCCGGTGCCACGCTCGACCACGTCACCAGTTGGCGCGCTGTCACCAAATTCGCCCACACGCACTGGTTGGCCGACGCGCCTACCAACTCCCCCGATGTCGTTGGCGAATTCCACGCACTCAGGCACGCAGTCGCCGACCAACTGGAATTAGTAGAAGAAGCCGCTGCTGCACGCGCCGAGTGGCTGCGCTGGGCAACTGAGGCCAACATCCGCCCCGCGATCTTGCACGCACGCTCCTACGGAGCATTCGCCGAGGCAGAGGCCTTCATCGACGCCAACCCAGGTGATGCCATCACCGGCCGGCGCCCCGAGGACTCCGAAATCCCCGAGCTGATCAGTCTTACTAAGGACATCGTCGCCACCACTCCACAGCCCGGCGAGGCCTATTACTACCTGGTCAGCGCGGCTGTTGCCGGCGCCGCAGCATCGCTGGCGCGCCGGGCGGAAATCGCCGGTCAACTCTCTGAATGGTCCGCACGCTGGGCACCAAAGCGAAGCAGTTTCGACGACCGCAAGCTGTTGGAGGCGCAGCTCGCACACAGCCGTGGTGAGCTGCGCAGGGCCGCCCGCATCGCAGCCAGCGTCGCGGCAGCCCCTCAGTCGGAACCCGTCACCACGACGATTGAAGCACGCCAATTCCTGGCTTTCCTCTCTCTGGAAGCTGGTGAGGAAGCGGAGGCAATCCGCCAGCTACGCCCAATCGTGCAAGCTGGTCTCGATGCAGGACTCACGGTCGCGGTGCTTCGCAGCGTGCGTCTGCTCTGTGCGCTTCTCAACGCCCACGGCGATTTCGCGGAATCCGCCGAAATTGCCCGCCGCGCGCTCGCCAGCGCCGAGGGCATGCCGGTTAACCCCATCACCATGGATATCCAGCTCGTTTTGGCCCGCAGCCTCCTCGACGCCGACGAGGTTGACGAGGCGCTGCGCTTTGCCGAACCAGTTGCGCACTGGTCAGCTTTTACCGCCGATGAAGAACGCACCGACGCGGCATTTTCTATTGCCTCCACAGCCGCGGGTCTCGGCAATAATCCCCGCCAGGCGGCAAAGCTGCTCATCGAACACGGCGAGCACCTTGAACGCAACGGCGATACCAAGGGTGCTGCCAAGGCCTACCGCCAGGCTGCGCGTTCCATCATTCATGTCATTGACCTGGTCATTTCCGAAGAGGGCTCCGAATTCACCGCCGAGATCGTCTCCGAGGACGCTTCCGCCGCCATTGACCACACGCTCAACGAGGCTGAGGACCTGCTGCTGCGTTCTCAGAAGCTCATCTCCGACGACTGGTCACTCGCCGACTGGCACGACGATGCCGCCTACGTCTTCTACTCCGCTGGCCGCGACACTTTGGCCATCAACCATGTGGAAGCCGCCGCGAAGGGCTACCTGCAGTCCGGCGATGGCGAGGAAGCCGCCCGCGCGCTGCTGGCGGGGGTTCGATACCGTCTCGACGCGGGTGATTCCGACGGTGCCGCCGCCTACGCCCGGCGCGTCGAAGAGCTTCTGCCCCGCGACGTGTGGGAAGGCCATCCTGTTCTCGATGCCCTTGACGTCATCATCATTCAGTCGCTTGACGACGAATACTAGCGCCCCGCCCACTTCAGTGCTGGCGGTGGCACAAAGTAGAGTGTTAGGTCATGACTACTTCTGGTGATTCCGCGACTTCTAGCCCGCAGCAGCTTTTCGACGCCGCCACTGCATTGGCTGAGGAAAACAACCTCTGGGAAGCAGCCCTAACTCTGATGCAGGGGTTCGAGGAGCTCGGCGACAAGGCTGATGCCCCGCAGACCGACAGTCTGGGGCGCCCCATCCGTGGCTCTGCACCAAAGCTGATGGACAAGGCCGCGGACTGGTTGGATTTGCTGGATAACCTGGAGAAAGACGGCTTCGAGCCGACCGCGGACACCCCTCCGCGCCACTTGCGCTGGGCGATGTGGCACACCTTGAACGGCCAGGCAGAGATTCGTCGAGGACATCAGGGGCGCGCCATTGATCACCTGGAGTTGGCGGCGGGACTTTTCCAGTCCGACAAGCTCAATATCCAGGCCGTGCCTCTGCTTGCACAAATTGCACAGTGCCACCTGCATTTGGGCGATGTCGCTGCTGCGGAGAAGGCGCTTTACCGCGCACAGGAAACCTGTGATGAGCAATCGCGGGAGCGCTGGGGGTCGGCACTAAGCGAGATTGGCGCAGAAATCGCCCGTCGCTTGTAGGCGAAGCTGCGAAGCGATACCGGGGGCTGATTCAGCTACTGCTCGTCGAAGTCGAGTCCGACATCGAACACCTTGGCCGAATGGGTTAGCGCGCCCACAGCCAGGTAATCGACACCACAGGACGCGTACTCACGAGCCACATCGATGGTCAGTCCACCAGAGGACTCAAGCTGCGTGGCCGGAGAAATCTGCGAGCGGCGCTGCACCGCAATCTGGGTCTCCCAGACCTCGAAGTTGTCCAGCATGACAATATCCGGCTTCATCGGCAGGATCTCATCGAGCTGTGCGAGGGTATCGACTTCCACCTCACACGGCAGCTCCGGGTACTGATCCCGCACCCTCTTCAACGCACCGGACACGGAACCGACAGCCACCACGTGATTGTCCTTAATCAGTGCTTCATCGCCCAAAGCGTAGCGGTGGTTAATTCCGCCGCCGCAGGTCACAGCATACTTTTCCAGGTTGCGCAGCCCCGGCAGCGTCTTTCGGGAATCGCGCACCCGCGCACCGGTGCCGATAATCGCGTCAGCCCACTGGCGCGTCGCAGTAGCTACACCACTGGCGTGCGTGAGGATATTCAGCATTGTCCGCTCAGCAGTCAGCAACCCCCGAGTCGGCGCAGAAATCGTTGCCAGCACTGTGCCAGGACGCACCAGGGTGCCATCTTCAACGTGCTTTTCGACGGTGAACTCACCCGAGATGACCTCCTGCAGCGTCCACTCCACCGCATCGATTGCCGCGATAACGCCCTCTTGCCGGGCCACCAGGCGGGCGAGTGCCTGCGCAGATGCCGAGACTGTCGACAGCGAGGTCACATCCGGCCCGAAGCTCATGTCTTCCTGTAGTGCCGTCCGAATGAGGCCACGGGTGATGTTTTCGTTCAGCACCCCGCGCAGAGTGTCCTTCTCAAGAGTCATGGTTAGCTAATCCCCATCCTTTTCAAACCAAGTGTGGCACCCCAAAGTATATGGTCGTGCCAATGCTGCTTCGACGACTTTCCTTGCGGCCACGACCTGAACCGATTGCGGGAGCCGATCGATAACCGCCAACGCCTGCCGCAAGCTCTGCTCATTACGCGTTACACCAGCGCCTTCCTGCATCGCCGTCTGCAACCGGAAAAGCTGCCGTGGTTCCAGTTCTGGCCGTGGCTGCGGCAGGCTTTCAACTGCCACTGAGAATTCCTCGTCCCCGACCGGCACAGCGTGTGTTTCAGCGACTTTTTCGGCCACCCGCTTGCCGACGACCAGTCCCTCCAGCAACGAATTGGAGGCCAACCTGTTGGCACCGTGGAGCCCTGTGGCGGAGCATTCGCCGGCCGCATAGAGGCCCGGCACGCTAGTTGCACCGAATGGGTCGACGGCAATACCACCACAGGTGTAGTGGACCGCCGGGGCCACGGGAATGAGGTCCTTGGTCGGATCAATCTCCGCTGCGGTCAGGCCCGCTGTGATCGTCGGAAAGCGGGCGGCGAAGTTGTCGATGTGACGTGCGTCGAGGAAGACGTGGTCCTCGCCGAGCTCGCGCATGCGAGTCGCGATGGCGCGCGAGACGATATCGCGCGGAGCCAGGTCCCCGCGAGGGTCAACGCCGGCGGTCACACTGTTGCCCCGGGAGTCGACGAGAATGGCTCCTTCACCACGGACCGCCTCGCTGATGAGATGGCGTCGGCCGGTGCCATCTGATGCCGAGCGCTCGTCATAGAGCACCGTCGGGTGGAACTGGATAAACTCCATGTCCCGAATCTCCGCGCCAGCATCGGAGGCCATGCCGATAGCCTCACCGCGGGCACCCGAGGGGGCCGTGGTCGCGCGGTAAATATGGCCCACGCCGCCGGTAGCCAGCAGAGTGGCGCCTGCTCGAATAGCTCCACCCCCACGGGGATCCGCTACCAGCGCCCCCAGCACGCGGCCGTCTTTGCCAACGATGAGCTGGCGCGCTGTGGCGTTTTGTAGTACTCGCACGCCGGTAACTGAGGCTTCTAGGGCGCGCTCGATTTCAGCACCAGTGGCGTCACCGCCGGCATGAATGATGCGCCGCGCGTGGTGTCCGCCCTCTTTGGTGCGGGAATATACGGCCGGGTTATCCCGCGCCGGGTCGAATGTAGCGCCTAGCCCGATCAGCCACTCGGTCGCCGCAGCGCCAGCACGGATGATAGAAGCCACGGCCCCTTCATCGCAGTGGCCGGCACCGGCATCGAGAGTATCCGCGATGTGGGAATCAGTGGTGTCATCGAACCCATTGGCCACATGGCCGCTGGGGTCGTCGTCAAGCCCGACGACCGCGAGCCCGCCCTGTGCGAGATTCGTGGCCGCATCGGCGAAACGTAGCTGTTTGCGGGCACCGACGCGCCACTCGACGCTGTCGATAACCAGCACGTCGAGGCCGAGCTCAAGGGCCCGACGCGCAGCACTGAGCCCTGCGACTCCCCCGCCGATGACGAGGAAGTCACACGTCAGTGTCCAACTGTCGAATGATGGGCGCAGACCAAACGTGTTACTCGCCTCCGCCTGGGTTACCGATGGCGATCATGCGCTCGACCGAAGCGCGTGCCTTGTCGGCGACATCCGGCTCGACATCGACTTCATCAGTGCCCTCAACAAGGCAGCGCAGCAGAGCCGCCGGAGTGATGAGCTTCATGTACGAGCAGGAAGCGCGGTCGTTGACCGGCTCAAAGTCGACATCCGGCGCGGCCTTGCGCAGCTGGTGGAGCATGCCCACCTCAGTGGCCACGAGCACCTTGCCGTTGGGCTTGTTCTCCTTCAGCTTCTGCGCCTCGGTCAGCATCTCGCCGGTGGAGAGCATCTGCACGCGCTCGGGCTCGATGGTGCCTTCACCTGCGAGGTAAATCGCAGAGTTCGCGCAACCGCACTCCGGGTGAATGAACAGCTGCGAATCGGCGTTCTCCTCCGCGCGGTGCGCGAGTTCCTCACCGTTGATGTTGGCGTGGACGTGGCACTCACCAGCCCATACCTTGATGTTGTCGCGGCCGGTCTCACGGCGGACGTGTGCGCCGAGGAACTGATCCGGGTTGAACAGGATCTCCTGGTCTTCCGGGATGGACTTGACCACGTCGACGGCGTTGGAGGAAGTACAGCAGATGTCGGTCAGAGCCTTTACGTCTGCCGTGGTGTTGACGTAGCTGACCACCAGTGCGCCGGGATTCTCAGCCTTCCACTCGGCCAGTTCGTCTGCAGTGATGGAGTCCGCCAGGGAGCAGCCGGCGCGCTCGTCCGGAATAAGGACGGTCTTCTCTGGGCTCAGAATTTTGGCGGTTTCCGCCATGAAGTGGACACCACAGAAGACGATGACGTCAGCATCGGTTTCCGCAGCGATGCGGGAAAGTCCGAGGGAGTCGCCTGTGTAATCGGCAATATCCTGAATCTCCGGCAGCTGGTAGTTGTGCGCAAGAATTACGGCATTGCGTTCGCGGGCGAGGCGCTTAATCTCCTGGGCCCAGCGCTCATCTGCAATTACGCCACCGTAGCGGCCATCTTTATCGACTACCGATTCGTACAGATCCGATTCGAGGCGCGGCAGGCTGGAAGCATTGGCCGCAAGGCTGGTATTCACGGAAAACTACGTCCTTACTTCAATGGGCTGTGGCTACGACCGGAGAAAACGCCGTCACCGTTACCGGCAACGGTCCCCGGAGGCATTCGCAGCGGACTCAAACGGGCAAGTGCAAGAGACCTAAGCTCGTCGCTCAATATCGAAAAAGCCCCTAAATCGGGGCGAATACTGACATCGAAGACGAACCTATTTCCCAAAATTGTAAGGCTTGTATAAGCCTATTTCCCAATAACTACCCCTGTTCAGTAGGAAATAGTGCTTTACGACGGCCCCCGCGCAGAACCTCACTGTCTCACTTAGTGACCGAATCTGCGCCCGTAGCATTGTCTGCAGCGCTCTCGTTGCCTTCCGTGAAGTCCGTTTGGAACAACACCCGGGACCACAGTGCGAGCATGGCAACCAGTGGCGCGACCAGCAGCGCTACATAGGTCTTGAAGTCCGGAATCACCGAGAACTTATCGCCCGGCTGCATTCCCGCCAGATCCGGCTGGAGCAATGCCGCAACCGACTGACCGACGAGGTACGTCACTGCTGCGCTCATCAACGCGGAGAAACCTGCCCAGCCAATTGCTGTGAGCATCTGCACAGGGGTCGTGATGGCACGATTTCGGAACGTAGTAATTCCCAGCACCAGGCCGCTGATGGCAGTGACAGCAACAAACCAGAGCAGCCCAATAAAACCAGCGTCAACGGTTTCTTGAATAATCGCTAGTTGGTTATCCGGGAGCATTTGCACTTGCTGCTTGGGGCGTAGGAATGCCCAGGCCACTCCGGCTATCGTTCCCGTTACGACGGAGAAGAGAACAATACCCGAGGCCATTGCCACGCTCTGCTTTTCAACGTGTGGGACTCGGGTATTTTTCATAGTCATAGTTGACTAACTTACCTCACGGCGCACATCCGGTACTAGCGTGCCCGAATGGCGCACTAGCACAATCAGCGCCTTTATCGCTGCTCCAACATAACGGAGTCCACTTCGCCGTGGCGCGAGCACTTTGCAGTCCAGCCGTCCGGACGCACCTGCACCACCATCCGGCGCCCACAGAGCTGGCAGAACCGAGGCGCCTCCAGTCCAGCTTTTGCACCATAGGAACGTTCGCGCACTTCACCAGCTTCGAGGTCGGCGCCGGTAAAAGGATCGAACTTGGGCTCATCTCCCAGCACCATGGCCTGGAGCAGCTCTGTGGAGTCGACTTTCTTACTCCGCGGCGAGCGCGGGCTAGATGTCCGAGGCTTAGACAGTTGCATTGAGGGCCTTAATTGGGAGTCGTACCTTGCCAAGCATGTCCAGATCCTGCTCCGCCGGACGGCCCAGAGTGGTCAGGTAATTACCGACAATGACAGCGTTGATACCGCCGAGCAGCCCCTTTTCTGCGCCCAGGTCGCCCAGGGTGAGCTCACGACCGCCAGCAAAACGCAGGATGGTCTTCGGCAGTGCCAGACGGAAGGCACCGATGGCACGCAGTGCGTCCTTGGCTGGCATCGGCTCGCGACCGGCGAACGGAGTGCCCGGGCGCGGGTCGAGGAAGTTCATCGGCACCTCGGTCGGGCTGAGGGCTGCCAGGTCCTGAGCGAACTCGGCACGCTGCTCAAGGGTCTCTCCCATACCCAGGATGCCGCCACAGCAGACCTCCATACCGGCTTCGCCGACCATGCGCAGGGTGTCATGGCGCTCTTCCCAAGTGTGGGTGGTCACGACCTGCGGGAAGTAGCTCTTGGCGGTCTCGAGGTTGTGGTTGTAGCGGTGAATACCAGCCTTGGCCAGGCGATCCACCTGCTCCTGCGTCAGAATGCCCATAGAGGCGGCCACATTAATGTCCACCTCTGCCTGAATGGCGGCGACGGCCTGTTCCATCTGGCTGAGCAGTCGCTCGTCCGGCCCCTTTACTGCAGCAACGATGCAGAACTCAGTCGCACCCGACTTTGCGGTCTGCTTAGCGGCGTCCACCAGCGCCGGGATATCCAGCCATGCCGAACGCACCGGGGACTCGAACAGACCCGACTGCGAACAGAAGTGGCAGTCCTCTGGGCAGCCGCCAGTCTTCAGCGAGATAATGCCTTCAACCTCGACCTCTTCGCCGCACCACTTCAAGCGCACCTCGTGAGCCAGCGCCAGCAGATCCTCGATGCTGTCGTCATCGAGATTGAGAACTGCCAGGGTCTCCTCATAGTTCAGCCCCTCACCGCGGCCGAGCACCTTTTCTCGGGCGAGTTCCAAAATGTCCTGCTGCTGTTGAGTCATGGGGGTGACGCTCCTTGAGGCTGGGGATAAAACTTGAACACCGTTTCAGAAGTTGTTCAGTTATCAAACTTAATACCGCAGCTACAGAATGTCGAACAGGGTTCAATTCCCGTCGTGTCGCGGATTTACGCTCCGCATCTCAGCCTTAAGGCATCTTCCAGATGATTCTTCTTTCGTCTACGGTAGGCAGTGTGCAATTGACCAAGGACATCATTGTCGACGCAGCTCTTACCATTCTCAACGAGTACGGACTCGGCGATCTCACGATCCGCCGCCTGACTCGCCACTTGGGTACCGCCGCTGGCGCAATGTACTGGCACTACCCTTCCAAGCAGGCACTGCTGGGTGCCGTCGCTGACCGCATCTTGGCTCCCTGCACAGAGTTTTCCGCCACCGGCGATTGGCGTGCCGACATCGAAGCCGTCGCCGAGCTGCTCTACTCCTGCCTCACCGCTCATCGGGATGGCGCCGAGGTCGTCTCGGCCGCACTCGCTACGGGCACCGCCACGATTCGCCCCGAACAACTGCTTGCCGACGCCCTGGAGAATGCACCCGAAACCTCCATTAACACCCCCTCAGCGGCTGATACCGCGTCTGTCCTCGTGTACTTCATTCTCGGTGCGACAGTCGACCAGCAGACAGCCATCGCGCTTGACCTGAACGGCGCCAAGGGCGTTTCCAACAAGGGCGACACCAGTGGCGAGAACGCCGATGATAAGGATCTTGAGGTCGAGACTTCCTCTGAAGATGCTGCTGCACAGGCAAAAGAGCTCGGCCGCCAGCGCATTGCACTGGGAACCGAGCTCTTTATCGCCGGAATTGCGGGGGTTGCGGGGACTAAGGGAATCGCAGGTCATTAAGCCCCGCTGGAGCAATCACACTCACGGTCAAGCCGCGGCGCTAGAGCACCAGAGCTGCTACCCAACCAGCTGCCAGCAGCGGCAGGTTGAAGTGCAGGAAGGTCGGAATAACCGAATCGCGAATGTGGTCGTGCTGCCCGTCGGCATTGAGACCCATCGTCGGGCCGAGCGTCGAGTCCGATGCCGGCGAACCAGCATCGCCCAGAGCACCTGCAGTACCAATGATGGCGACGGTAGCCATCGGCGAGAAGCCCAGCGATACACACAACGGCACATAGATGATGGCGATAATCGGCAGCGTCGAGAAGGACGAACCAATACCCATCGTGACCACCAGACCAACGACCAGCATGGCGAATGCAGCGGCAGGCTTGTTGCCCGCAAACAGCTCTGCAGTAGCGGTCACCAGCGGCTCGATCTGGCCGGACTCCGACATCACCGAGGCGAAGCCCTGTGCGGAAATCATGATGAAACCAATCAGGGCCATCATCTTCATACCGGCGGTGAACACGTCGTCCGCCTCACGCCAGCGCACGGCACCGGTGAGCATGAAGATTGCCAGACCAGTGAGTGCACCAATCAGCAACGGATCGGCATCGGTCTCCATAGAATTCATCACAATCTGGACGACGAAAGTCACCACGATTGCAACGAGAGCAACGATAACTCGGTACTTCGACACCGGTTCGTCAGACTGGGTTTCTGCGTGTGAGGACTGGGCAATCGGCCGATCTTCGTAATGCCGTGGCTTCCGGTAGGAGAAAAATACGGCAATGGCCAGACCGGCCAGCATGCCGAGAGCCGGGATGCCCATCGTCATCATGATGTTGATATTGGAAACATCAAGGCCAGCATTCTCGATGTTCCCCAGCAGGATGTCGTTCAGGAAGATAGAACCGAATCCGACCGGAACCCACATGTAGGTGGTGACCAAACCGAAGGTCATCACACTGGTAATCATTCGACGGTCGATGTTGAGGCGGTTAAATACCGGCAACAGCGGCGGAATAATCAGCGGGATAAACGCAATGTGAACTGGGATGAGGTTCTGCGACATGATCGCCATGGCCAAAATGCCGGCGACCATGCCCCACTTGGTCCATGCCTCTGCCTTAGATTTAGCGCCTTCATCCTCCGTGCCGATCTTGGCAATCAGCCAATCGGCCAGCAGTTTGGGCAGCCCGGAGGATGCCACTGCCATGGCAAAGGCACCCAGCATGGCATAGCTCAGGGCAATCTTCGCACCACCAGAGAGGCCTTCCTGGAAGGCAACCATTGTGGCATCGAGCCCCATACCGGCGGAAAGACCACCGACTAAGGCGCCAATAAACAGCGCTAGCACAACGTGTACCCGGCAGACCGCCAGGATTAGCATCACCAAAACGGCGAGAAGAACGGCATTCATAAGGAAAATATTAAGGCAACCTTAAGTATTTCCAGCAACCGGGGCTAGAAAGACTTCACCCCAGAATCTTTACACCCCGGCTAATGCGGCTAATCAATCGAGACGAGTCCCTGGCCGCCCTGCACTGCGTCGCCGACTTCAACATGAATAGAGCCGACGGTGCCTGCAGCCGGGGCCGTAATCTCGGTTTCCATCTTCATTGCCTCGAGAATGAGCAGCACCTCCCCAGCCTCAATCTTCTGGCCTTCCTCGACCAAAATCTTGCTGACCGAACCTGCCAGTGGCGCCACCACCGAATTGGCGGAGACACCCGAGACACTAGCGGTGGCCGGCTCAACGGAAGCGCTCGACGATCCACCCAACACGATGGGCGAAAGACGCTTGGGCTCCTCAACTACTTCAACGTCGACATCGTAGGCAATGCCGCCGACAGTCACTTTCAATTTCATGGCTCAACAATCCTCACGTAGCAAAAGTCAATGAGTCAGACTCAATTAAGTCGGTTATCGAAAATTTCCAACTAACGCAGGTTGCGCTGCTGCTGGATCTGGCGTCCCTGCGCAGCCCACGTCTTATGGCGGTTGTATCGAATTGCCTTCACCTTGCCGCGATTGCCCAGGTACGCAGACACCGCTGCCGAAATGGCGATGACAGTATCCTCGGGGATATCTGCGTCCACGCGTTTGCGCAGTTCAGCCAACTCGCTCTCTGCCTGATTCAGTCGTGCCGTGGCCTTCTGCAAGCTTGTCGAGGTCGCATCCAACCGGTCGGTCAGTTCAGCGACGAGCGCTCGCAGCTCCTTAATCTCACCGATGCCGTCAGACATTACTGTGGCCCCAATCCGTGCTTCTTGGCCGGGCGAACCTCGCGCTTGTTACGCAGAACCGACAGTGCGTCAGCCACACGCAGGCGGGTTTCCGCCGGGTCAATCACGTCGTCGACCAGTCCGCGCGAGGCGGCGACATACGGCGTCGAGAAGCGTGTCTTGTATTCGGCGATACGCTCGTCGCGCACGCGCGCCTGCTCTTCCTCGTCGCCCGCGGCGGCAATTTCCTTTCGGAAGACCACGTTGACCGCACCCTCTGCGCCCATCACCGCAATTTCCGCGGTCGGCCATGCGAATACGTAGTCCGCGCCGAGGTCCTTCGAGCACATCGCCAGGTACGCACCGCCGTAGGCCTTACGCATGACGACGGTCACCTTGGGCACAGACGCTGCGGAGTATGCGTAGAGCATCTTTGCGCCGTGGCGGATGATGCCGCCATGCTCCTGGGTGACGCCCGGCATGAAGCCAGGAACGTCAACCAGGGTGACCAGCGGGATGTTAAAGGCATTGCAGAAGCGGATGAACTTGGCACCCTTGTCCGAGGAATTGATGTCCAGCACACCGGACATCACGTTCGGCTGGTTGGCGACAAAGCCCACGGTACGGCCCAGAACTCGACCAAAGCCGACAACCAGGTTGGTGGCAAAACCCGCCTGGCACTCGAGGAAATCGCCATTGTCGGCGATACGGATGATGACCTCGCGGACGTCGTAGCCCTTCTTGCCATCGACGGGGACGATGTCGCGGAGCTCTGGATCCGGCTCGGCGTCGAATACCGGATCCACGATTGGTGGCTCTTCCGTGTTGTTCTGTGGCAGGAAGCTTAATAGCTTCTGCGCAATCAGGATGGCCTGCTCGTCATCGTCGGCAACGAAGTCAATATTGCCGGCCTTGGCCATGTGCGCATCAGCGCCACCGAGCTGCTCGGAGGTGACTTCCTCGCCGGTCACAGACTTAATAACGCCCGGGCCGGTGATGAACATCTGTGCCTTGCGAGTCTGAATGATGAAGTCGGTCAGCGCTGGCGAGTAGGCAGCGCCACCAGCACATGGGCCTGCAATGATGGAAATCTGCGGCACCAGACCGGAAAGCCAGACATTGTTGTAGAAGACCTGGCCATAGCCCGACAGAGAGTCAATTCCCTCTTGAATGCGAGCGCCACCGGAGTCGTTGATGAAAACGAACGGAGTGCCGTTGTCGGCAGCAGCGCGCATGGTGGCCGCAACCTTGCGGGACTGCGTTTCACCAGCGGAGCCACCCATGACCGTGAAGTCCTGGGAGGCCACGTGTACTGCCCGGCCGAGAACCGCGGCAGTGCCGGTGACCACGCCGTCGGCAGGCGCGTCGGCAGTATCCATGCCGAAGTCGGTGGTGCGGTGAGTCATGAACATCCCGGTTTCACGGAAAGTGCCCTCGTCGACGAAGTTGTCGATACGCTCGCGGGCAGTCATCTTCCCACGTTCGTGCTGCTTGGCCTGGCGGGCTTCACCGCCACCGGCCTCAACACGGCGACGCTGAGCATCCAAATAATCCAGGCGCTCCGCCATCGAGGCATCGACGCCCGGCGCGACGGCATCCGCCGAATTCGGCTGGTTTGCTGAACTTTGCGACATTGCTATCTCTTCTCCCGATGTTCCTAGGCGGGTTCCACCTGGACGGTCTGCGAACGACCGCCAACGGTGACCTTGTAGCGAATTGGCTCGCGAATGGCATTGGCAGCACCTGAGGCCTGCTCCGCCTCGCGCTTGAGCTGTTCGGCAGTCTTACCGACGTTCTTCGGCCCTTCGCCGCGCGTGGTGAAGAATCCCGGTGCGACGGATGGGAACAGTGCGTTGGTCAGGACGTCCTCGGCGGTGCCGTTGTAACCGTCGAGCTCCTTGGCCTGCTCGACCAGGTCGTCCCACTCTGGCTCGAGGAGATCAGCCGGGCGAACCGTGATTTCTTCCTTCTTGGTCTGTTCCGCTGCCTGCTTAATCAGCTCTGGGTTGCGCTCACCCGGGCACTGCCCGTAATAGCCGAGCATGAGGTCAGCGAACTCAGCCGTCATAACCTTGTAGCGTCCCATCAGCACGTTAAACACAGCTTGCGTGCCGACGATCTGCGAGCTCGGAGTCACCAGCGGCGGGTAACCGGCGTCCTTGCGGACAATCGGTACCTCACGCATGACCTCTTCGACGCGGTCACCCGCACCCTGGGCCTTGAGCTGGTTTTCCATGTTCGACAACATGCCACCAGGAATCTGCGACATGAAAATGTCGGTATTGACCAGGGTTTTCGACTCGAACTCTGCGTACTTCGGACGCACCTCGCGGAAGTGGTCACGAATGGTGATGAGGTTATCCATGTTCAGGTCGGTGGTGTAGTCGGTTCCCTCCAACATTTCCACCAGCGACTCGGTCGGGTTGTGCCCCGGGCCCAGCGACATCGACGAAATTGCCGTGTCCACGACATCCGCACCAGCTTCGATGGCCTTCATCAAAGTCACCATCGTGACACCGGTGGTCGAGTGACAGTGGACGTTAATCTGGGTGTCCTCGCCGTACGTTTCCTTGATGCCGCGGATGATGTCGTAAGCCGGCTGGGGTTTCAGCAGCGCTGCCATGTCCTTCAACGCAATGGAATCCGCCCCCATATCCAGTAGACGACCAGCGAGCTTCACGTACCCGTCGACGTCGTGAAGCGGAGACGTCGTGTAGCAGATCGTGCCCTGCGCATGCTTATCGACGTTCTTAACTGCGCGCATAGCGTGCTCGAGATTGCGTGGGTCGTTGAGCGCGTCGAAAACACGGAATACGTCCATACCGTTTTCAGCGGACTTCTCGACGAACTTGTCAACCACCATGTCCTCGTAGTGGCGGTAACCGAGAAGATTCTGGCCGCGCAGCAGCATCTGCAGGCGACTATTCGGCATCAGCTTGCGGAATGTCCGCAGGCGCTCCCAGGGATCTTCATTAAGGAAGCGGATGCAGGCGTCAAAGGTTGCGCCGCCCCAGCACTCCACACTCCAAAAACCGGCCTTGTCCATTTCTTCACAGACATCGACCATGTCTTCCATAGCCATTCGCGTTGCCATGAGGCTCTGATGAGCGTCTCGGAACGCTACTTCCGTTACACCAATGGTTCGTGGACTCATAACTCCAAAAGTAAAGGCCTTTGGGGATCTTCGCGCGTTGGTGACCGCGAATATTGGGGATTCGGCGCCCGCCAAGGTGCGTTTAGAGTGTCAAATTGCCCACTTGCAGGGTTAAATACTTATTTTCACGCGAAGTTTATGCCCTTAATCGTTCGACTCGAATTTTTCCTTGGGGGTCGTTTTTGCGAAGTGCGCTCGACAGATGGGACGGATGGCGCGCCCACACGGGACCGAAAAAGGCTCATGTTTTTTACAAAACGGTTAAGGTAGTCACATGAACCAAGCAAATACAGTCGGCGATTATCAAGTATGGCCGGGTGAGCCTTACCCGCTCGGATCTACCTACGACGGCGCTGGCACCAACTTTGCACTCTTTTCCGACGTTGCGGAAAAGGTTGAGCTTTGTCTGATTAGCGCCGAAGGCGAAGAAACACGCATTGAGTTGGAAGAAGTCGATGCGCATATCTGGCACTGCTACATCCCGTCTATCATGCCGGGCCAGCGCTACGCCTACCGCGTACACGGCCCATTCGATCCGGCCAACGGTAAGCGTTGCGACCCCAACAAGCTGCTGGTCGACCCATACGCCAAGGCTTTCGACGGCGAATTCGACGGTCACCCATCACTGTTCAACTATGACATTCATGACCACTCGAAGCGCAACACCGAGGACAGCCTGGGACACACCATGACCTCCGTGGTCATCAACCCATTCTTCGACTGGGGCGCTGACCGCGCACCTCGCACGCCGTACAACGAAACCGTGATTTACGAAGCCCACGTCAAGGGTATGACCATGACTCACCCGGATATCCCGGAGGAGCTACGTGGTACCTATGCCGGTCTCGCGCATCCGGCAATTATTGACTACCTCAAGGACCTTGGTGTCACGGCTATCGAACTGATGCCGGTCCACCAGTTCCTCCAGGACGACCACCTGCGCGAAAAGGGGCTGCGCAACTACTGGGGCTACAACACCTTCGGTTTCCTAGCACCACACCAGGACTACTCGGCTTCCCAAAAGCCAGGCGGAGCAGTCAGCGAGTTCAAGGGCATGGTGCGCGCATTTCACGATGCCGGCATTGAGGTCATCCTCGACGTGGTCTACAACCACACCGCCGAGGGCAACCACATGGGCCCAACCATCTGCTTCCGAGGTATCGACAACGAGGCCTACTACCGTTTGGTCGAGGGTGACCGCCAGCACTACATGGACTACACCGGCACCGGTAACTCCCTGAATGTGCGCCACCCACACTCGCTGCAGCTGATTATGGATTCGCTGCGCTACTGGGTCTCCGAGATGCATGTCGACGGCTTCCGCTTCGATTTGGCCTCCACCCTGGCTCGAGAATTCCACGATGTCGATCGACTCTCCGCCTTCTTTGACTTGGTACAGCAGGATCCGATTGTCAGCCAGGTCAAGCTCATCGCAGAACCGTGGGATGTCGGCGAAGGTGGCTACCAGGTCGGTAACTTCCCACCGCAGTGGACTGAATGGAACGGTAAGTACCGCGACACCATCCGCGACTTCTGGCGCGGTGAGCCATCCACGCTCGGCGAGTTCGCTTCACGTATCACCGGTTCCTCGGACCTGTATGCAAACAATGACCGCCGCCCGACTGCGTCGATTAACTTCGTGACCGCGCATGACGGTTTCACCCTCAACGACTTGGTCAGCTACAACGAGAAGCACAATATGGCCAACGGCGAGGACAACCGCGATGGCGAGTCCCACAACCGTTCGTGGAACTGCGGTGTGGAAGGCCCGACCGACGACGAGCGCATCATTTCGCTGCGCGCCCGCCAGCGTCGTAACTTCCTGACCACTCTCCTGCTGTCCCAGGGCACTCCGATGATTAGCCACGGTGACGAAATGGGACGTGGCCAGAAGGGCAACAACAACGTCTACTGCCAGGACAACCGTTTGGCCTGGGTCGACTGGAATCAGACTCGTACCAACTCTGAACTGGTTGAATACACCCAGTTCCTGACTGAGCTGCGTGCGGAACACCCAGTCTTCCGACGCCGCCGCTTCCTGCGCGGTGGCCCGCTCGGTGCGGAAACCGACGATCGTGACATTGCCTGGCTGACCTATGAGGGTCGCGTCATGACTACCGATGACTGGAACTTCGACTTCGGCAAGTCGTTGATGGTCTGGCTCAACGGCGATGCCATCACTGAGCCTGATCGCCGAGGTCACAGGATTGAAGATGACTCCTTCCTGCTGTGCTTCAACGCCCACCACGAGGACATCATGTTCCAAATTCCGGGCACCGAATACGCACACAGCTGGGAAGTCATCATCGACACCACAGAGATTACGGGTCGCCCGACCCGCGAACGCATCGTTGAGCCAGAAGGCGAGCTCCGCGTGCCAGCCCGTTCTACCATCGTGCTGATCGAGCGGCACTAGCCGCGTCCGCGTTGGGTGTAGGGGCCTGGGCCTGGGTTGGTTCCTACACAAAAATCCCCTGTCGGCGGAAGGCTTTTCTTCCACTGACAGGGGATTTTTCGGCTCTGAGTTCAACTCAAAACAGGGTTTGGGTCAACACAGCACTGCGGGAGCCGAGCTGGCGTGAAGTCTTCTTACGCAGATGCGCGCATATTGAACTCCGCCTGAGAGTTCAACCAGTACTCCGGCTCGGTGTCAAAGTAGTCGGACAGTCGATTTGCGAGGTCAGTAGTGACCGCAGTGCGGCCGGTGCGAAAGCGCTCCAGAGTTGAGCTTGGCACGCCGATGGCAAGAGCCAGTCGGTAGATAGAGAGGTGTCGCGGCTCGAGGAAATTATCGTTCAAGATAGAACCAGGGTGCACAGGATGCGTGCTCAAAATGTTTACTCCTTATTTCATCGCTTCACTGGCATACGTTGTTTCCGCTTTGCCCTACGCTTGAGCTCGAAGGCTCGAACGACCAGTTACCGCCGTTCGTCGAAAAGTATAAGGAGCGCCCGCTCAAAATGCATCCGGACATTTAACCCCCCAAAACATGTGGTTTTCAGGGGTACAGACACCCCCACTGTCCGAACGCTCCATAAATATTCCTATTTTTGTGGGCATTTCCACATTGTCGGAAGCCATGTGTACTCGGCGAGAACCGCAGGTACCGCAGCCTCTATGGGGCTCAATCCGCCATCGGCGCTACCATCTAGTGCATGACTACGACCACGCCATCCTCCGAGCCCGCCGTCGTCTTCGAGCTCACCGGCGACACGGTGACTATTACCGCAGATGGGCTCCGCCTTACCCACACCATCAACACGGCTAGCACCGCCCCCGCGAAGCCCCTCCCGCTTGCCGACGTTGCCGAGGTCGCATCGGCAAGTAAAAACGGTGTCTACACTCCGGCCAACCGCTTTTTCCCCGGCACGGTAGACCTCGGGGTAGCTTTGCCAAAGGCCCGTGTGATGCCTCATCGTCAGGCAGCAGCGCAGTTGCTGGCAGACCTCGTGGCGGAGATAGCCAAGAATCCTGAGTTCTACAACTCAGCAGATGCTTTTACTTCCACGTTGATGCCGTGGGTGGCACAGCGCGCGGCGGTCACCGAAGGCGTGAGTGTGGTTGAGGGCGCGGGCGACGTCGTAAAGCACTCTGTGCCTTTTGCACCGCTTCCTACTGGGGATGAGGTTGCGGTGTCAGACATCGCACCGTTTGCGGCGTTCGATGTAGAGACAGCGAACGAAGACACCGGCTCGATTATTCAGCTTGGTGTTGCGGTCGTGCGTGGCGGGAAGGTGACGGATCGTTATTCCTGGATGTGCCGTCCGCCAAAGGGGCTGGAGTATTTTGATGAAGCCAATGTCGCGATTCATGGCATCACGGCGGCGGATGTGGCCGGTGAGCCGTCATTTCCGGAGCAGCTGGCGAAGTTTATTGACGTCGTTGGGGATTTGGACGTAGTTGCTCACAATGCGCGGTTTGATTTCACTGCCCTGTCGCGGGCGTGCCGGGCGGAAGGCATTCCAGCACCGAAGTTGAATTTTGCGTGTACTTATATGTGGGCTCGGCAGATGCAGTTGGGGCTGCCCAATTTGAAGCTGCCGACGTTGGCGGAGGCCGCGGGGGCGTCGCTGGAGAATCATCATGATGCGACGGCGGATGCGGTCGCATGTGCTGAGGTAGCGCTGTGGTTGATGGAGCAGCAGCGCGCGACATCGGTGGCTGATTTGAGCCAGAAGGTCTCGCTGAGCTTGGGCCAGATTGGCAGTGGACGAGTGCGGATGGTGCGCTATGACCCGTCCGGTGTCGCCAGCACTGGTGCCGGGACCAACGCGGGCACTGGTGCTGGTGCGCAGTCCGGCAGTTCCGCGCCGTCACGTCGGCCGCGTCGCAATGCGAAATGGGATGCGGCCAAGACACCGGACACCATTCCAGACCCGAATCCGGACGCGGATCCAAGCGGCCTGCTGTACCAGCAGCGGGTGACACTGACCGGCGATTTTGCACCGTATGACAAGGGGTTTCTGTGGGATAAGATCGCCTTTGCAGGTGCGAATATCAATAAGGGTGTCACGAAGAAAACGACCATTTTGGTCGCCGGTCCGTGGGATTCGGTGACGTCGAAGGAGAAGAGGGCTCGACAGCTGCAGGCCGAAGGCCAGGAAATCCAGATTTGGACTGAGAAGGAGCTCTTCACCGCACTCGGGCTGAATCCGGAAGAGGATGGCGCGTCCGAAGCAGGAGACACTGCGGAAGGAACACCTAGCGCCAGTGCCGGGGACAACTCCAGTGAGTCGGTTCCGTTGTTCGGTTCTACTTCCCTGCCGGGCGATGACGGAATGCCACCCTTCTAGGCAACGTTCACGAGAAGAAATTCGCATTCGGACGGCGGGCGCAGACTCTGGGGCTAGCTGCTGCCACAGCGGTCAGGCAGCAGCTTTTCCTGGTCGGCGGTATAAAGGGGAACATGAGTCGCCGACCAATTACGTCCACCTACCGTCTCCAACTCCGTGGCCCCAAGGCCGACCCAAACGGGCGCGCTTTCACGTTCGCTGACGCGGCTGAACAGGTCGGCTACTTGGCAGACCTCGGAATTTCACATCTGTATCTGTCGCCTATCCTCACCGCCGTACCGGAGTCTAACCATGGCTACGATGTCATCGATCCGACGACGGTGAACCCGGAGCTCGGCGGCATGGAAGAGCTGCAGAAGCTCGCGCAGGTGGCGCACAAGGCCGGTCTGGGCATCATTATCGACCTGGTACCGAACCACCTCGGTGTTGAGGAGCCCAAGCTCAATGCCTGGTGGTGGGACGTTCTGACCTATGGCAAGGATTCTCAGTTCGAGCCATACTTCGATATCGACTGGCACGAGGACAACGGTGCCAACGGCAAGATGGGGTTGCCGATTCTGGGCTCCCCGGAGGATATCGACAAGCTGGAGCTCGACACGTCTGGTGACGAGCCACTTCTGCGTTACTACGACAATGCATTCCCGGTGCGCCCGGGCACCGAGGACGGCACCCCGCAGGAAGTACATGATCGCCAGGCCTATCGCCTGATGTACTGGAAGGACGGGGTCATTGGCTACCGTCGATTCTTCAGCGTCAACGGTCTGGCCGGCATCCGCCAGGAAAACCCGGTGGTATTCGAGCACACACACCGCATCATCCGCGAGCTGCTGGCAGCGGACATCATTGACGGTGTCCGCATTGACCACCCGGATGGCCTCAGCAACCCATTCGGATACCTCAGTGAGCTGCGCCGTCTACTCGGCGATGACAAGTGGCTGGTTATCGAGAAGATTCTGGGTGCCGAAGAGCCACTGGATCCGAGGCTCCAGGTTGACGGCACCACGGGTTACGATGCCCTGCGTGAGTTCGACAATGTCTTCGTCAACCGCGACTCCCGAGACGCCATGAGCATGTTGGCTTTGCAGCAGTCCGGTTCAACCTGGGACAAGACTGCCATGCAGGCAACTGCGCAGGCGCTCAAGCACGATGTCGCAGCACACGAGTTGGCTGCAGAAGTCCGTCGTCTAGCACGTGCCCTGCGCCGCGATAACTGGTCTATCAGCGGTACCAGCGTCAGCGATGAGGTACTTATCGACACCATCTGTAAGTTGGTCGCTGCCATGCCTGTCTACCGTTCGGACTATGTCTCCCTGTCCCGAGTGGCTTCCACGGTCATTGGTGAAATGGCAGCGCGTTTCCCCTCGCGTGTCTTTGCCCTCGACCTCATTTCGGCAGGTTTGGTAGCCGGTGGTGAGGCCGCCACGCGGTTCGCGCAGGTCTGTGGTGCGGTCATGGCAAAGGGTGTCGAAGACACCACCTTCTACCGCGCCTGCCGCCTGATCAGCCTGAACGAAGTCGGCGGTGATTTGGGTCGCTACGGCATGTCGGCGGCGGAGTTCCACCTGTTGCAGTCGGAACGTGCTCGCCTCTGGCCACGAACCATGACCACGCTGTCCACGCACGACACCAAGCGCGGCGAAGATGTCCGAGCCCGCATTCTCCAGCTCTCCGATGTCTCCGGCGACTGGGCTGAAAATGTCCGCAACTGGATGGCCATCACCCCCGCCCCGGACGATGCCACCGGCTACTTCCTGCTGCAGAACATCATCGGAGTCTGGCCGACCGACGGCGTGATTACCGATGAACTGCGCGAACGCCTCCACGACTACGCCATTAAGGCCATCCGCGAGGCAGATGTGCACACCTCCTGGACGGAGCCGGTCGAGGAGTTCGAACTCGGCATCCGCAGCTGGATTGACGCGCTTCTCGACGGCCCCCTGACCGACTCCATCACAGAGTTCGTCCGCTCCATTGCGCCAGCTGCCCTGACCACGTCTCTGTCGCGCAAGCTCCTCCAGCTTGTCGGCCCCGGCATCCCCGATACCTACCAGGGGACGGAGTTCACAGAGGACTCCCTGGTCGATCCCGACAACCGCCGCTTCGTCGACTACGATGCGCGCGTCGCGGCGCTGGATAAGGTCGCCCGCGATGAGGTCACGTCGGTGACTAAGAGTCCAGAGCACCCCGCTGAGCTGCCGGAGGACTTTACGGATGCCGATGCGGACGTCGCAAAGCTGATGGTGACTCACCACGGCGTGAAGCTGCGTGCGGAACGCCCGGAGTCCTTCGTTGGCGGTGCCTACCAGCCAGTATTCGCCGTGGGTGTCGGCGAGCGTCATTTGGTCGGCGCGGCGCGTGGACCGAAGGGCGAGCCGGAAGATGTTATCGCGCTGGTGACGCGCCGTCCGCTGGGACTGCAGCGCGAAGGCGGTTGGGGCGACACTACAGTGACACTTCCCAAGGGATTCTGGACCGACCGTTTCACCGGCCATACCTGGTCGGGCACCATCACCGTGGCTTCTCTGTTCAGCTCCTTCCCAGTAGCACTGCTGGTACGCGAGGACGATGACGACTAAGCGCATGAAGGATTCGCTTGCCGACGGTTCCCGCGATCAGACCCGCAAGGCTCAGTTGGCGGAGGATCGAGAGGTTACACGTGCGCTGCAGTCGAAGTACGACTCGTGGGCAACTCGACACCCCACTGCCGCGCAGGACTTTGTCGATGCGATTAAAGAGATTCTCTCCGATGCCGGTTTGGCCTTCGACAATGTCACGGCGCGGGTGAAGTCCTTCCGCTCATTGCGGCAGAAGGCCCTGCGTCGTGAAGCGGATGGCAGCTACGTCTACCCTGACCCGTGGCACGGTATCCACGACATCATCGGTGTGCGTGTAACCACGTACCATTCGACGGAGATTCCCGCGATTATGGATGCGCTGGGAGATTCGCTGACTGTGCTGCGGAGGATTGACAAAACCGCGGAGACACGAATCAGCGGCCGGTTGGGATACGGCTCCCAGCACTTGATCTGCAAGGTGTCGACGGCGGCGCCGTCAGAGCTAGCTCCATATGCGGATATGCAGTTTGAGGTGCAACTGCGCACTGTGCTGCAGCATGCGTGGGCGGAATTTGAGCACGATATTCGCTACAAGGCCCCTGAGGGAGCGACAGACCCGCGGATTGATCGAGCTTTTGCGCTGGCCGCTGGCCTTATTGAGCTCGCGGATCAGCAGTTCGACCAAGTCGTTGCCGTGCTGGAGGAATCCACGCCGGACGATTCCGCGCAGGGAGAGGGCAAACAGCCCTCAGCTCCGGCAAAGACCACAGCCGATGACATTGTGGTGACTGAGGAAACCCTACCCGGCGTGCTGACGATGCTGCTTCCAGATGCGCCCCGATCGAAATCAGAACATTACGGCTGGGCAGAAGAACTGCTGGAGCGCAATGGCATTCGCACTGTCGGGCAGCTGCGAGAGCTACTTAATCCGCAGCGCCTCAGCGCGGTAAGCAAGGCTATGAAGTACCGCTTTAACCCAGGCCATGTGCGTGTTATCGATGACCTACTACTAGCGGCTCGCGGTGAAAAGCACATCAAGGCCACTGCAGATACCAGCCATAACCCGAAGCGTCGACCAGCCCGTTTGCGCGCACGGTTGCAGCAACTAGCGGAGGCCGGGATGCCTATGAGCGACGTCCCCGAAGACGATCGAGCTGACGGCGATCGCGCTTCGTAGGCCGCCCGGCACCGCGGTCGCGCGTCGGCATCGATGCGAGAATCTCCCTCGGGGGCGGCGGCGGAGAGTGGTCGATATAGCACTGCCTGGCCACCGGAGCTCCGACCCGCTTCTTCACCGTCTTGGTGACCTCAACAATGTGTTCGCGGTGGTTTGCCCACAGTCGCACTCTATCCCCTGGAACGACCAGAACTGAGGGTTTCACGGCTTCGCCGTTGACTTTGACGTGGCCGCCACGGCACGCATCTGCGGCCAATGAGCGAGTTTTCAGCAACCTGACCGCCCAAATCCAGGCATCAATACGCACTGGCTCGGTAGACAATTGCTGCTGAGCAGGCATTTACTGCGGATCCTTGTAGTTCACAATCCGCTGAACCTTTTGCCAATTGAGAAAACCACCGACCAGGCCGACTACTGCCAGGATGAGGAATAGAGACATGCTTCCGGCTAGAAGTCCGAGCACTGCACCGCCGACGACACCACTGCCTGCCCATACAACGGCATTGCGGGAGTACTTTCGCACCGCGTTCTTGCGGAGCTCAATGGGGTTCTGAGGTTGGGGCTGAAGATAGCTCATGGAGTACATATTAGAGCGTTCTGGTCGCCCTGACGCATCGCATAGGTCGATAGGGCGTACAATTCGGGAAAAATTTCTACAGCTATAGCAAACCTGCTAGATATTCCTATTTGGGTAGGTAATTAACACAATGGCGTAGGTTGATTGCTAGTGTTAGTCCTATGACAGAAACTGTCCGCCCCCGCCACCGCATGGTCGACCGCGTTGCGGCGATCCTCGAACTCGTTGCGCGCTCTAACGAAGGTCTAACCCTCACTGACATCGCCCACACGCTGAACTATCCGCTCAGTACCACGCAGGGCCTTGTCAACGGTCTGACTGTGACAGGTTACCTTGACGAGTCCAACAAGCGTTACACGCTCGGCATGGCGCCGTTTCTGCTCAATGTCATGGCCGGTCGTCGCATGGTCAACGTTCCGACGGCTGAGCTCGAGGCGATTCACAACGAAACTGGCTTGATTACCGTGCTGGCGCTGCCGGTTGGTGGCAAGCTTTTCTACCTCAAAACCGTCGGTGAATCCATGCGCTACCAGTACCTGACGGAGAACTTCCTGCCGCGCTCGCTGTTGCGCACCTCTGCAGGTTGGGTTTTGATGAGTCGGTTTGAGAAGCGCGAACTGTGGTCCTACCTGAACTCCGCGCGGCCGGAAGACCAGGTCTATGTGGATGATTTCCTCCGCCAGGCCGGGGAAATCGCAGAGACCGGCGTCTGTGCTGCCCCGGGTATTGCCGAAGGCGGTGGCGTTGACGGTGTCTCTATCGCAGTGGAGGAAGACGGTGCTACTGTCGCGGCAGTCTGCGTCTTCGGTCGGCCAGAAAAGATTGCGGAAAATAAGGACGAGCTGGTGGAAATTCTCAAGCGCCATCGCGGCGCACACAACGGCGAGGAATCCCCGAACCAGGGTTAGTGGCTGTTAAGCGCGCAGCTCCCACCAGATTTCGCCACCGTCCGTAGACGGCTCGCTAGCTCCCTTAGTCAGCGCCTGCATTTCGCCGTCAAGCTGGGCAATCCCATCGGCAGTCACCGCGATGGAAAACTCCACGTTCTGGCCCCACCGCGTTTCCACGATCTCATAACCACGAGCACGCAATTCCGCTTCGATGCGACCGGCATCTGCGGCGGAGACACTCACTACCCTCAAGGCTCTTTGCACGCGTCGCATGCGCGTGACTTTTTCTAGACACTCTAAGACCGAATCCGAATAGGCCCTCACAAGCCCACCCGTGCCTAATTTGATGCCGCCAAAATAGCGGATCACTACGGCGGTGACATTCGTCATTCCAGAGCCCTGGAGCACATCGAGCATCGGGCGCCCTGCCGTGCCACCAGGTTCACCGTCATCTGAGGATCGCTCCACCCGATTCCCTCCGACGACCTCATGAATGTATGCGCTGCAGTGGTGGCGAGCATCCGGGTACTCCGCCTTGGCCAAATTGATGACCTCTCGGGCGCTGTCTTCGTCGTCGGCACGCGCGATCCACGTAATGAAGCGAGATTTCTTAATCTCGATTTCATTCGTGACGATGTCACCGTCGGCGGGGACAATCAGCTCGATGTCACGCTGATTCTGCGTCGCTTCGGTCGAAGTGGATGGCTCGGTGGTCATAGTGTCCATTGTTGCCTATGGGCTTAGTGCACACCCAATCACCGCCGCTCGGTACTTTTCTCGACCTCACCTTTGACTCCCCTCGAATCCGCGGTGTTCGAAAACGTTTCCCTGTGCCAATCCGCTGACTGACCTACCATGGTGCCCATGAGCAACTACCGAGTCTGGGCCCCGTACGCTTCCGAAGTTCGTCTGCTGTTGGGCAATCCTGACGCGCCGGCGATTTTTGATATGCATCCCATCGCTGACGCGACCGATGACTACGGCGCCAACTCTGGTTGGTTTGAAGCTGATGTGGCTCGCACACCGGGGGATCGCTACGCCTTTTCGCTGCGGGCACATGCGGGATACGGCGCGCCTGACGACGAATCGGGGGACCACTCCTCCCCCGCTGTCGGTGACTGGACAATACCGCTGCCGGATCCGCGTTCCCAGTCCCAGCCGGATGGTCCGCATGGTTTCTCCGAGGTCGTTGACCTGGGTGCCTATAAGTGGAAGGACTCGGCCTGGTCGGGCCGGATTCTGCCAGGCGGTCTGATTTATGAGCTGCATGTGGGCATCTTCAGCGATTCTGGTGATTTCGAAGGTTTGGTGGAACATCTAGACCACCTGATTGAGCTGGGGGTAACACACATTGAGCTGATGCCAGTGCAGCCTTTCGGCGGTGACCGCAATTGGGGCTATGACGGTGTGTCCTGGCACAGCGTGCACGAGGGCTACGGTGGCCCGCGGGGTCTACAGAAGCTAGTTGATACGTGCCACCGAAAGGGTTTGGCTGTCATCTTGGATGTGGTCTTTAACCACTTTGGCCCAGACGGCAACTATGTGGGGTTTTTCGGTCCCTACACCGCTGGTGGTTCGACGGGTTGGGGTGAGGTTGTCAATCTCACTGGCGACAACTCTGATGAGGTGCGTGCGTATATTTTGGATGCAGTGCGCCAATGGCTGGTGGATTACCACGTCGACGGTCTTCGTCTGGACGCAGTCCATGCCCTGCATGACGAGGGCGCATTCCACATTCTGGAGCAGATGCAGGTTGTCGCAGACACTGTCGCAGCCGAGACTGGTATTCCGCGTTCTTTGATTGCAGAGTCCGACCAGAATGATCCGCGTTTGGTCCGCCCGCGCGCCGCTGGTGGCTTTGGCCTCAACGCTCAGTGGGATGATGACGTCCACCATGCACTGCACACGCTAGTATCTGGCGAGGACCACGCCTACTACTCAGACTTTGGGTCGGTGGAAGCGCTAGCTAGTGCTTTGGAAACTGGCTTCTGGCATACGGGCACAATGTCGACGTTCCGTGGTCGCACTCATGGTCGTCTCTTCGACCTGTCTGTACAGCCCATGCATGCTTTCGTAACGTACACGACCACACATGATCAAACGGGAAACCGCGCTGTCGGTGATCGTCCGTCGATGAACCTCACTCCGGCGCAGCAGGTTCTAAAGGCAGCAGTTATCGCCTGCAGTCCTTTCACCCCGATGCTTTTCCAAGGTGAGGAATGGGGCGCCTCTACCCCGTTTGCTTTCTTCTGTTCCCATGAAGATCCGGAGCTGCAGCGGCTCACGCGCGAGGGACGCCTACGTGAGTTTGCCCGTGCCGGGTGGGATCCGAAGGAGGTATCCGACCCATCGGATCCAGAGACCTTTAACCGCTCGAAGCTCAATTGGCAGGAGGTCTCGGAGGGCTCGCACGCCACTATTCTGGCGGCCTACCGCGATCTCTTCGCGCTGCGGAAGTCACACCCGTCGCTTCGCACTCCGTGGTCGGCATCTGTAGTGACTGAGTATGACGGGGACAATCGTTGCCTCGTCGTTGTGCGCAGCCAGGATGAGCGCGAAATGGGTGCCCGAAACTCGGATGCCTTTGAAACTGTCGCTTTGGTTGCGAATTTCTCCGACGCCGAAACCAGCGTCAGCCTGGATTCCGAGTTCGGTTCCGCCCACCTGCTACACACTTTTGAGGACGCAGCAGCCAGCATCGTCAATGACGAAGCTGCTGGTCCCGAAATCTCGCTTCCAGCGTGGGGCTACGCTGTCGTCTCGCTCAGCTAGTCAGCCGGATTTTCAGCCTCGGTGCCGGACTCTTCCTCATCCGCCGCACCCGACTCGGGTGCTGGCCACGGCAACTCGGTGACATCACCGTGGAGGACGTGAGCCACCAACGCGTCTGCGATGAGAATATCGCTCATCACCAACGTCGGAACCAGGTCCGCCAGCTGAGCCCACATCGGAATCAGCTCACGGACAGCGGCGACACTGGCATCAGAGTTCTCAGCCTGAGTACGAGCCAATACGCGGGCAGCCACTGCAATAAGCAGTGACGTTCCCGGCACCAGAGTCCAGTGCAGCGAAGGATCATCCGCATCGATGCCGTCGAGCTTGTGGAAGCGCACATTGACCGCCTTGCGCAGTCGTGGAGACGCCTTCGATACCGTCTTAAACAACACCCGAGAGGCGGCGGCAAGCTGGGTCATGACACCGGATTCCACAATCTCAGCACGATTGCGTACCACTTCATAGATTGCCGTGAAACGAGCGTCATCGTCGGTCAGCGGGCCCGGGACCATGCGGTAAGGATCAAAGACCTGCGACAGAATAGCGCTGGCCTGTGCTTCCGGCAGCGAGGTAATCTGCACCGAGCTCTGGTCGATAGTAGCGGACTCCAGGGTGGTGTCCTGGCCGCTGGCAGCAATGTCCAGCAGTCCCTGGCCACCAGTTGTGCGCAGGTAATCCAGCTGACGAGAACGGTCCACGCTCTCATCAGTGAGATCCGCTAATGCTGCCAATGCACCGAGCCACGGCACACGGCGACGCCCCGGCACTGGCTTAGTAGCGCTGAAGTCTCCCAGCACGAGTCCGGAGGCGATAAACATACCCGGCTGATCGTCGAGCGCGATGACTGAACGGTTCAACGCTGCCAGTCCGGCGCGTGGTTCGGCACACAAGATCGCACCCAACCTAGGTGCGGCCAGCAGCGGATTCGCCTGCGCCATGTCGGTTGCACGACCAGCGCGCAAGGTCGCCAGTAGCGTCCACAAACGTGCGAGCTGATCCTGATTTAGCTCGCCCCACAGTTCCTGCGCGCGAGCAACGGGATCGGTGTCCTCGCCATCGAGGTCGATAGCCTCTGCATCATCGACATGATTCAGAATGGTCGACCCGGCCGCCGGCCACTGCGGGTGGCGTTCCTTTTCCACACCGAGAGTCACCTGCGCGACGAATGGGCCGAGGCCGCGGAGCTCGTCGGGAAGCTCGCATTCGCCCTCCACGACTTCCAAGGCGACGGGTTCGCGCCACGGCTGACCGGCGGCCCAGAGCCACAGGGTCATCGGCAAGTGCGAAACATCGTCAGCGACATCAACCTCGATGATGTCAGTGGCTTCATCGTTGAAGGCAATCTGGCGGATGGCATCTCGGGAGGAAGCCTCCACCAGTGGTACAGACAGGCGCTTCCGTCCCGTCACACGTGTCCAGTCCAAACTGATGCGCAGAGCCTTCAGTAGGGAGATACGGTCTGCAAACTTGCCGAACTCCGCGTAGCCAGTATCGCCGAAACGCTTGATGGGGACGCGACAGATGTCGCGCTCACCGCTGGAAACTGCAACATGCGCATGGCGCAACTCGCCCGGGGCATTGACGACAATCTTGCCGAAGGCATCGACACGCTTCGGGCGGGTGACCAATGTAGTGGTGCGGCGGGCGACGGATTCGTCGGCAAGCGGAACCTCAAACTGCAGCGTGCCTGGCGTGACCTGCAACTGCAGCCATGCGCCCTCCTCGGTGGAAAGCTCGACGGTACCTGTGACTTCGTCCGCCCCGAGGCGCACGATAGCCGGCTCGGCGTCAAGCGGCTTGTCACCGGAAACAACGCGGATGTCAGCGGGGCTCAGCCCGTCGATGGTTGGGATGCGGAAGCCGTCACCACCACCGCTGTAAGTAATCGTGAGGTCCGCCTGCTCCGCAATGGCGAAGTGCTTCTGGAAGCTGCGGCCACGCGGATTGACCAGACGAACCACGAACTCGCCGACCCACGGATAATCATCATCGGTAAGAATCTCAACCTCGCCACCCGCGGCGGGTACCTCGAGGTCATAGACCATGACGGAATCCGTGGTAAACGCACCATATCCACCAAAATCGGTGACGATAGCACGCCAGGACTCGTCCTTACCGGACAGCGTCGGCGGGAACACAGCGACCGGACCACCGGCGTAAACCGGGGTGCCGTAGGCAGACACCGTGCCGTCGAGACGCGCGTGAGGCATGGTCATTCGCGGTTGACGCTGCGGGGATGCCGACCGAACCTCGCCGGCCGCCCCAGACCGACGAACCTGAACTGCATGAACATCGCGAAGATCGATCTCAGCGACTTGCCACAACTCCCAGTTAAATGGGCGCGGGTCCGATAGCAATGGCACCTCAGCACCCGTGACGGGGTCAACGAGCGTGGCATCAACCGGGTAGACCACCGTAGCGGACGTCGAGTGTAGCGAGACCTTGTCTGTGACTGACTGACCGTCGGCACCGAAAATGAGAATCGGGTCCTCAGTGCTAATCGCGGGGACTCGCCAGTGCTTCTCATCGCCGATTTCCACCAGCACATCGCGCACCGGCTCATCGATGGTCACCACTGGACGCGGCAGCGAATCCTGCAGGCCCACCACCGGCGTCGTTGCTACCGTGCCGCCGAAGGTGACACGCCAGGTCCGTCCCGCCGGATCCAGCGGCGTCGGTAGCTGTACGCCAACGGTCTGCGTCAGCTCATCGAAGTACAGCTGCGGGCGGCCGGTCGTTGCCACCACGCCCACCGCTTCACGACGATTCGCAGTACCCGCCGGACGCATACGCAGCTCTTCACGCGCAGCGGCCACCAGAATAGGCGGCAGCCCCGCATCGAGCTGGCCGAGTTCTTCCCGAGCCTCCCAGTTGGCCGGATCAGCGGCGGTGGCAATGGCATAGCCGAGGGTTGCCTTAAACAACTTGTGCGCCTGACGAGGTGCCGTCCTGGCCAACTGACGCAGCGCCAGCGGGTAGACACCATCTTCCGCCTCTGCGATTTCGGTCAGCAGCTCCTCGAGCAGCGGATGAACCTTCGACAGCGCCTGTACCAAGTCATTTGATGAAGGGTCGGATAGCTCCGATACACCCGCAAGATCCTCACAGCGCTCGATAATCAGTGGCATCACTGATAGCTGCACACCCGCGTGCAGAAGAAGCACCTGCGCTGCCCGCTGCAGCGGATCCGCGTCGGCCTGGCTGCTGTCGACGTCGTTAGGCAAACCAGCATTGGCCAGCATTGTCGGCACTGCGGCGGCGAGGTGCTCGATGAGCGCGCCGGTAGTGTCAGCGTCTGGATCCAGCTGCAGAGCGGCTGGCCAGTCCAGCCACATTTCGCTTGCCGACGCAACACGCGCGGCGCGTCCTACCAGCGAGGCAAGGGTGACCAGCGGGTGATTGTCAACGACACTCTTCGCAGCTTCAATATCGGCAGCAGTACCACCCACCAGATGATGGGCCAGGAGCGTTCCCAGGAAGCGGTCGATACGCTCAACCTCGTCCATCGCCAGCCCTGACCAGACAAACAGTGGCTCAACTTTGGCCTGTGTGGCGGATTCCAGCAGACCCGGAATCCGGGTGGCCAGGTCCTGCTCTGCGGCAGCCAGCCACATTTCGACAATCACGGTATTTTCCACTCGGACACCCTGGTCGACACTGCTTGCCCCAGTCATAGTGGGTGGACGCTCCCCTTCGCTACAAAGCTTGCTCGAAAAGATTCATTTAATTAACGGAGCTGGGAGGACTTCCTCGGAGGTTTCCCAGCTGGACCCAGCAAGTCTAGGTCAAAAAGTCATACTCTGGTGTGCCGGGTACCAGTCGGCGGCACTTCAGCGGCGAGGCATCCATGCGTGCCAGCAATTCCTCGAGGTCAGAGGCACGACGTAGCTCAATACCGACAAGAGCCGCGCCAGTTTCGCGGTTGTTGCGCTTGAGGTACTCGAACTGCGAGATGTCGTCATCCGGGCCGAGAACATCGCTGAGGAACATACGCAGCTGGCCGGGCTTCTGCGGGAAGTTGACCAGGAAGTAGTGCTTGAGGCCGCGGTAGACCAGCGAGCGCTCCATGATCTCGGCATAGCGCAGCACGTCGTTATTACCGCCCGAGATGATGCAGACAACAACCTCGTCCGGTTCAAACTGCATCTGCTCCAGAGCTGCCACAGACAGCGCACCGGCCGGCTCAGCGATGATCCCTTCGTTCTGATAGAGATCCAGCTGCGCCTCACAGACCGCGCCCTCCGGCGCAATCATCGGATGAACGCGGTTGCGGTTGGCCTCCAGGATGTGCCATGGCAGGTCACCGAAACGGGCCACCGCGGCGCCATCGACGAACGGATCGGTGTGCCCCAGCGTAATCGGGCCATTGTTCTCCAGGGCTGCGCGCATGCAGGCCGCACCCGCAGGTTCCACACCCATGACCTGGGTGTTCGGCGACATATCCGACAGGTAAGAGGTGACACCGCTGAGCAGACCACCGCCACCGACCGGTACGCAGATGGTATCCAGAGTCAACCCCTGACCGGAGAGCTGCGCAATAATTTCAGCTGCGACAGTGCCTTGTCCGACGATGGTGTTGAAGGAGTCGAATGGCTCCACCATGGTGGCACCAGTGCGCTGTGCGTCAGCACGCGCCGCAGCAGCGGCCTCATCGAAGGAGTCCCCGACAACGACAATCTCAACGGCATCGCGGCCGTGGTAAGCGATACGGTCGCGCTTCTGCTTCGGCGTGGCATTGGGCACATAGATGCGCCCCTTAATACCCAGCTGGCGGCAGGCATATGCCACGCCTTGAGCGTGGTTTCCTGCAGATGCCGCAACGACGCCTGCTGCTCGCTCTTCGTCGGTAACCTGAACCATGGCGTTGTAGGCACCGCGAATCTTGTACGAGCGCACGTCCTGGAGGTCTTCCCGCTTGAGGAATACCTTAGCGCCGGTGATTTCGGAAAGACGTGGGCTGAACTGCAGCGGAGTGGCCGCAATAACCGAAGAAATTCGTGCCTGCGCAATCTGAATATCGGCCGCGTGGACAAGTCGGCGTTCGGTCTGGGAAGCAGGCACGGAATTCTCACTCATGAGCTATGACTCTACTCGGTCATACAACCGGTTGCGACAATCAGGGCCACGATAAGCTACCCCAAAATGCTGGCCCCAATCGTCGCCTTCAGATCACCAATCAAGCTGGCGTCCCGGTCGACCCGCAAGTGCTCGCCGAGAACCAAAGTGGTGTGGGAATCGCCGTCGACAAGCTTGAGGTAAACGTCGGAGTCGCCTGGGTTGTCCAGCAGTACTGACTTCAGCTTGGCAATCATCTCCGGAGTGCACTGATCAGTGCGCATGGTCAAACGCAGCGGCGCCGAAGTGGAGCCATTACGGCCAAGATCCGGCAGCTTCAGGTCATCACAGACCACACTCATGCGGTCATCGCGGTACTGAACGCGAGCACGAATAAGCACAATGGCGTCTTCAGCAATGCTGGTGGCAATCATCGCGTAGGTCCTCGCAAAAGCCATGACTTCCACGCGCGCGCCGTTGTGGTCCTCAATACCGATAATCGCCCAGGGCTGACCGTTCTTATTCACGCGACGGTCAACGCTAGAGACAATGCCACCAATAGTGATTTCGGTGTTGTTAGCGACTTCCCCACCGACGACCGTGGTCAAAGCGGTATCGGTCTGCGCGGCCAGCGATTCTTCGAACCCATCGAGTGGATGACCGGAGACATAGAGGCCCAGCATTTCTCGTTCCAGGGTCAGCTCGTGCTTGCGATCCCACTTTTCATCCGGCACACGGATTTCAAAGATGCTCTCCGATCCGGTGTCCTCTTCCCCACCGAAGCCCGCAAACAGGTCGAACTGTCCCTTGTCTGCAGCCTTCTTGGTCGACAGCACCGAGTCAATGGCTTCTTCGTGAATGAGCGCAAGGCCCTTTCGTGGGTGCCCCAGCGAGTCGAAAGCGCCGGCCTTAATCAGCGACTCGGTGATGCGCTTGTTACACGGCAGCGTCTCAATCTTGTCCAGATAGTCCGAGAACGACGTGAACTTGCCCTTCTCCTCGCGCGTCTTCACAATCGACGCGACCACATCATGGCCGACGTTGCGGATAGCGCCAAGGCCGAAGCGAATATCCTCACCGACCGGCTCGAAGTCCATACCCGACTCATTGACATCCGGCGGCAGCACCTTAATGCCAAGGTGGCGACAGTCCGACAGATAAATAGCCAGCTTGTTCTTATCATCCGCCACCGAGGTCAACAGCGCCGCCATGTACTCAGCGGTGTAGTTGGCCTTCAGATACGCGGTCCAGTAGGACACCAGGCCGTAGCCCGCCGCGTGAGACTTGTTAAACGCGTACGAGGCGAAGGGCAGAATAATATCCCACAGCTTCTGGACAGCATCCTTAGAGAAACCATTTTCCAACATGCCGCCTTCGAAGTTCACGAACTCCTTGGCCAGCACCTCGGGCTTCTTCTTACCCATGGCCTTACGGAAACCATCTGCTTGGCCCGCGGTGTAATTCGCCAGCTTCTGCGAGATCTTCATGATCTGCTCCTGGTACACGATCAGGCCGTGTGTTTCTTCCAGGATTTCCTTCAGCTGCTCATCCAGTTCCGCGTGGATGGCGTTATAAGGCTTGCGACCATTCTTAATATCCGCGTAGTCAAAGTGCGCGTTCACACCCATCGGCCCCGGACGGTATAGCGCCAGCGATGCCACGATGTCGTCGAAGCCCGTTGGCTGCATGCGCTTGAGCAGCTCACGCATTCCGCCACCATCGAGCTGGAACACGCCGAGGGTGTCACCGCGTGACAGGAGCTCATAGACCTTCGGATCATCGGTCTGAAGGTCATCGAGCAGAACTGTCTCGCCTCGGTTGGACTTGATGTGCTCAATACAGTCACCGATAACCGTCAGGTTTCGAAGACCCAGGAAGTCCATCTTCAACAGACCGATGGCCTCACACGCCGGATAGTCCCAGCCAGTGATGATCGCGCCGTCAGCCTGTCGCTTCCACATCGGGATGTGATCCAAGAGTGGCACCGACGCCATCACCACGGCACAGGCGTGCACGCCGGTCTGCCTAACGACGCCCTCGAGACCACGAGCCGTCTCGTAAATTCGAGCCACATCCGGGTCGGTTTCAATAAGCTGTCGGACCTCGGCGGCCTCGCCGTAGCGTGGGTGCTCCGGGTCGACGATGCCGCTCAGCGGAATGTCCTTAGCCATAATCGCAGGTGGCAGCGCCTTAGTAATGCGGTCTGCAATCTGGTAACCCGGCTGACCGAACTGCACACGCGCCGAGTCCTTCAGAGCCTGCTTGGTCTTCACCGTACCGAAGGTGACCACCTGCGCCACCTTGTCTTCGCCCCAGCGATCGGCGGCGTAGCGAATCATTTCATCGCGGCGGCGGTCATCGAAGTCGATATCGATATCCGGCGCGGACGGGCGCTCTGGGTTCAGGAATCGCTCGAAGAGAAGACCGTGCTCAATCGGGTCGATATTGGTGATCCACGTCGCGTATGCAACCAAAGAACCGGCAGCGGAACCGCGCCCCGGACCGACCTTGATGCCCACCTCACGGGCATGGCGGATCAACTCCGCCACGATAAGGAAGTACGACGGGTAGCCCTTACCGTCAATCACCTCAATTTCGTACTCCGCGCGCCGGATGTACTCCTCCGGTACCTCGCGCCCTTCAAAGCGCTTGCGCAGCCCCTCCATCACGTTGTGATGCAGCCATGTCGTCGGCGTCTCCCCTTCCGGAACGTCCGCCTTCGGCATGCGATCGTGCGGGTGCTCCTCCCACAGCTCGTCGTAGTCCTCGACGCGCTCTGCGATGAGCAGCGTGTTATCGCAGGCACCCGGGACTAGGTGATCCCAGGTCGCGCGCATTTCTTCGGCGGACTTAATAAAGTAGCCGTCACCGTCGAACTTAAAACGGTCCGGGTCATTGAGCGTCTTACCCGTCTGCACACAGAGCATAGCCTCGTGAGCCTTGGCCTGGTCACGGGTGACATAGTGGCAGTCATTCGTAACCAGCGGCGGCAGGTTCAGCTTCCGGCCAATCTCCAGTAGCTCACTGCGCACACGGGTCTCAATATCCAGCCCGTGATCCATCAGCTCAAGGAAGTAGTTTTCCTTGCCGTAGATGTCCTGCCACATCCCGGCGGCCTGCAGAGCCTCGTCGAACTGCCCCAGTCGCAGACGCGTCTGCACATCACCCGACGGGCAACCAGTGGTCGCGATAATGCCCTCGGCGCGTTCTGCCACCAACTCGGCATCCATACGCGGGTACTTACTAATTTGTCCCTCATACGATGCCATCGACGACAGGTAGAACAGGTTCCGCAGACCCTGCGCATTCGCTGCCAACATGGTCTGGTGCAAGTAGGAACCGCGACCCGAGACGTCATCTCGACGCTGATGCGGCTCACCCCACTGAATGCGCTTTTTATTAAAACGACTCTCCGGCGCCATATAGGCCTCAATGCCGATGATTGGCTTGATGCCCTTGGACTTCATCTGCCGATAGAACGCATTCGAGCCAAACATATTGCCGTGGTCGGTGACACCGACCGCAGGCATCCCCTGACGCGCAACTTCATCAGCCAGCAAATCAATCTTCGCCATGCCGTCGAGCATGGAGTACTCGGTGTGATTGTGGAGATGCACGAAGGAGGAGTTAGCCATGAGTCCAGATTGTAGACAATCCCCCGGATTGAACACGATTCCTTCGAACACCCAAAATGAAGCAGCCCCTTATGCCTGCACAGTTATAGCTAAAGACGTGTGCAACATCACTCTTACTTTTCCTTTACTTTTCAAAACCAGTTGACAATACTCGACACCACGGTTCGTGAGGAAGTCCTCATATTTCCTCACGACCATAGAGAAACACACTGCCCTCGACCAAAGAACCAAAGGAGCAATACAGTGTTCGCACCACTTTCCGATGGCCACTTCACCTACTTCCCCAAGCCCGAGCTTGACGAGGTTCTTGCAACCATCGACCGCCGCCCCGTTGCCGCCGGCTATCTCGTCGATGGCGATGTCATCACCTCCGATATGGACGCCGCCCGTTATAGCTGGCTGGTCTAGCTAATAGCCCGCCCTAACACACTCTGCCGGTCAAAATTCTGACTTTCTTTTCAAAATCAAAGACAGTACAGGTTTTCAATGATTACGTTTTAGGGCATGAAACTTTCTCGAGCTTCTGCCCCGGAGTCCTCGGGTACATCCCGCCCGGCTCCGACACCGACGTCTCATTTACCCGAGGCGCTGCCGCCGCAGACGTCCCAGACAGCCCGCCCGCCACTAGCTACCGACACGCTGCTTAACTGCACTTCCCTTCCTGCAGTCGTCGTCGACCTCGCGGCGGTCGAAGCCAATGCCCGCGATATGCTCCGCCGTGCAAACGGGATGCCTATCCGCGTGGCCTCGAAATCGATTCGCATTCCACAGCTTATTTCGCACGCCCTGGCCTTCCCCGGTTTCCAGGGCGTGCTGGCATATTCACTGGCAGAGGCGCTGTACCTATTCCGAGAAGGCATTAGTGACGACATCGTCGTCGCCTACCCAACTCTTGACGCCCGCGCTATCTCAGAGCTTGCCGACGATGATGCAGCGCGTGCCGCCATCTGCGTCATGGTTGACCGTCCCGAGCATCTAGAGGCGCTGGCGTCGTCGGCAAGCGAAAATGCGCCAATCCGCGTGTGTATGGACGTCGACGCATCCTTTCGTCCCCTCCCCGGCGTGCATATCGGTACGCTGCGCTCAAGCCTGTTCTCGCCGAAGCAGGCAGCGGCGTTTGCCAAGCAGATTATTGCCCGTCCGGAGCTGCAGCTGGCGGGAATCATGATGTATGAGGGACACATTGCCGGAGTGGGCGATGCCGGAAACTCCCTGCGTGCGCGCGCAATTCGAGTGATGCAGGCCGTCTCAAAGAAGGAATTGGCAAAGCGCCGCGCGAAGGTTGTCGCTGCAGTCGAGAAAGTGGCGGGGCCGCTGGAGTTTGTCAACGGTGGTGGCACGGGGTCGCTGGAGTCGACGTGCGCCGAGGCCGCAGTCACCGAGGCAGCGGCGGGGTCGGGGTTCCTGGCACCAACCCTCTTCGATAACTATCGTGCATTCAATCTGCGCCCGGCGTCCTGGTTTGTGTTGCCGGCGACGCGACGTCCTAAGAAGGGCGTGGTCACGGTGTCCGGCGGTGGTCGAATTGCCTCTGGGCCGGCGGGAGCTGACCGGCTGCCAACCCCCTGGTACCCCACTGACCTGCGCTACGCGGCAGAGGAAGGCCCAGGTGAGGTGCAGACTCCGCTGCTCGGCAAGACCGCCGACGCAATTTCGCTGGGAGATCCCGTGTGGTTCCGCCACGCCAAGGCCGGCGAAATAGCCGAGCACACACAAGAAGTCATTGCAGTTCGAGATGGCACCATCATCGCCCACTGGCCCACGTACCGAGGAAAGGGATTGATCTTCACATGAGCAATTCACACAACAACGCCCGCTTCACAGTCTCTACAGTTGAGTCCCGAGTACCACGCGTACGTCGGCGTGCGCAGGCGAAAGCCGTCGCCAACTCGCATTGGAGCAATTGGGCGCACACGCAATCGTGCACCCCGTCCTACACTCATCAGCCACACGATGATGAGGGCGTCATCTCGGTAATTAAAGCGGCGAAGACCGAAGGAACTACGGTGCGCCCGCTGGGGGCCGGTCATTCTTTTACTTCCGTGGCCACCACCGATGGGCACCGCATTCAACTCGACCGCTGCTCTGGTCTGGTCGAACTCGACGCCGCCAACCAGACCGCCACGCTGCGTGCCGGCACTCGCCTGCGCGACACTCCAGGTATTCTGCGCCCGCTCGGTTGGGCACTTCCCAACCAGGGCGATGTCGATCCGCAGTCGCTGGCCGGTGCTATCTCTACTGGCACACACGGCACCGGGCTTGGATTCACCGGCTTCGCGGGCACCGTGAAAGGATTCAAGATTGTCACCGCGGATGGCGTCGTCAGGCACTGCCATCCGGACGCTGAGGGAATCGACGGCGAGCTCTACCGCCTCGGCCGGCTGGGACTGGGTGTCTTCGGCGTGCTTACGGAGGTCACGATGTCCGTCGTGCCAGCGTTTGATCTGCACGCCGACGAGCACCGCGAAGAGTTTGATTCCCTGCGCAAGAGTTTCGCCGAGCGCTGCAAAGAAGCTGACCACCTGGAGTTTTTCTGGTTCCCGGGACAGCGCGAGACGCTGGTCAAGCACAATACTCGCATTGAACCGCAGCGCCACCGCCGCCCGAGCCGCAATAGCCTGAAGCAGCGCCTGGGCAGCGCGCGTACGTATCTTAACGACGAAGTCGTCAACAACATGGGACTCTTGGCGTGCTGCGAGATTGCTAAGGCCATTCCCGCTACGACCGATACCATCAACCGGATTGCCACCAACACCGTGCCAGAGCGCAGCTACTCCAATGAGGCGCACAAGGTCTTTGTCTCGCCGCGCCGAGTGCGTTTTTCCGAGATGGAGTACTCAGTCCCGCTCGAGGCTGCTTCCGATGTCCTCGGGGAAATCCGCGACGCGATTGCCCGCAAGAGGATGAAAGTCTCCTTCCCCATCGAGGTGCGCTCCGCGAAAGCCGATGATGTGGCCCTATCCACTGCGTACGGTCGCGACAGTGCCTACATCGCCATCCACCGCTACTGGAAGGAAAACTACCGAGAGTACTTCAACCTCATCGAGCCGATTTTCAAGGCCCACGAAGGTCGCCCGCACTGGGGCAAATTGCACACGCTCCGCGCGGAGGATTTCGCAGAACGCTACCCGCTGTTCGGCGAGGTCCAGGCACTACGGGAAAAGGTCGACCCGCAGGGAATCTTCCTCAACGAGCACCTGCGCGACCTTTTCTGCTAATTATCTGCCGGCTTTACGACGTCCCGGGTAACCGCCCCATCCGCCTGGTCAGCGGCATCGTCGGAAACCGCGGCCGGTTCAACACCGGCCTTGCGGAGTTCCCGGCGAACCCGCCTCTGGCGCCGCATCTTCAGGATGAGATCGCAGATGAACAGCGCGACGGCACCCCAGATGATGAAGAACCCGATCCAGCGCTCCGGTTCGAGCTGCTCGCCCAGCACAGTGACTGCCAGGGTGATTTGGAGAACCGGAGTGAGGTACTGCATCAGACCCAAGGTGGCCAGCGGCAGGCGTTTGGCACCTTCGCCGAAGAGCAGCAACGGAATGGCGGTAGCAACACCGGCGCTCATCATGAGTAGCGTGTGGCCTGTTCCTTCGGAGGTAAACGTGCTCTGCCCGTTGTAGGTCAACCAGAGGATGTAGGCCAGAGCAATCGGTGTAATTACGGCGGACTCGGCCGTCAGCGAAGCTGCGGAGGAAAGCGATACCCGCTTCTTCATTAGTCCGTAAAAACCGAAACTGAACGCCAGCGCCAGCGCACCCAACGGCGGATGTCCCACACCAATTGTGAGAACAATGACCGCAATGGTTGCCAGGATGACACTGCCGAGCTGCAACCGCGAGATGCTTTCACGGAAGAAAATCATCGCCAACAAAACGCTGACCAGCGGGTTGATGAAGTAGCCGAGCGCGGCCTCCGCCACCTGCCCATTGTTGACCAGGTAGACGTACACACCCCAGTTGACGGAGATCAACAGTGCGGCAATAAAAATAGTGCCCCAGGTCTTGGCACTCGCGGCCTTCAGCTCTGGCCATGCGCGCATGAAGCTGAGGGCAATGACCATAAAGACAAGGGTCCAGACGAATCGGTGCGCCAAAATCTCTACGGCCCCTGCTGGTTCCAGCAAGGGGAAATAGAGCGGAAACAGCGCCCACAAAAGGTACGCACCGAATGCCTGAATCACTGTTGACTGACTCCTTTTCGTTCTTGTTGAAACCAACTGCGTACTGGAGGCAGAGTTCTAGCCGCTTCATCCTAGTCGTTTGGACTTGGCCGCTTAGTCCTGGCTTCTATTAGGTCTGGCCGCTTAGTTCTGGCTCAGCCCCGGCGCAAAGAGCGGATCTTTATCCGTGAAGCCGGAACTCAGCACCGGGCGAATACCAAAACGGCCACGCGCCGCATCTGATGGCAGCGCCTCGACAGCTTTCACATCGGGCATTTTCTTGACATCCATCAACGATTCAGCGTCACCATAGACCAGTAAACCGTTGAAGCCGAGCCGTTCGTCGTCAATCGCGACGTCTGCGTAAGCAGCCGCTAACTCCAGCTGATCTTGCAGCAGCTTTTCTTCGCTCGCTGTTTTACTCGGCTGCGGCAAATACCGGGTGCTCACACCGCCGATGATTGCAGTCGATACTCGCAGAGAGGGCTCTTTTTCATAGACCTGTGCCGCTTCTTGCGCATCGAGCAGCCGGTCAAAAGTCACCATTGCCCAGAACTTCGGGTCCTCTACGACTGGCTGGCCGGTCTTTAGCCGGTAGTCCTCTTTCTTCATATTCGCGAGGGACTCATCGGCACGCTCTACGTACTGCTCGGTTGCTTCCCACGGATCCGGACCGAGCGCATCGCCGTTGAGGTTCTGCGGCTTGCTTACCCGATCGGAGGTCGAAGCGACTGCTAACACAATCACCAATACGACAACACAGAAACCAGAGATAAGTGCCATCACTGGCGAAATACTGCCGTCACCAGTGCTTTTCGCACGAGTTTCGCGGCGCGGTGAGTTCTTGGATCCCGATGGAGTCTGTGTCATGTGCCCTGCCTCAAAACTTCCAATGCGTGGTTCAAATCATCTGGGTATGGACATTCGATTTCCATCCAGCGCCCATCTGCCGGATGGTGGAAACCAAGCGAGACCGCGTGAAGCCACTGGCGGTTGAGCCCCAGCCGCTTGGCCAATGCCGGATCGGAACCGTACATGGGATCGCCGCAGCATGGGTGATTCAGCGCAGAGAAGTGCACGCGAATCTGGTGCGTGCGCCCAGTCTCTAGATTCACCTTCAGCAGCGTTGCTGGGGCGAAGGCCTCAAGCGTTTCGTAGTGCGTCACAGCATGCTTGCCATCCTGGCGGACGGCAAAGCGCCAACCCGCCGAAGGATGACGGCCAATCGGCGCATCAATTGTCCCCGACAGCGGATCCGGATGCCCCTGAACCAGAGCGTGATAGGTCTTGGACACCTCACGGTTTTTGAACGCCCGCTTGAGCACGGAGTAGCCCCGTTCGGAGCAGGCGACAACCATCACGCCAGAGGTGCCAACATCGAGGCGATGCACGATGCCTTTTCGCTCGGGCGGACCGGAGGTAGAAATGCGGAAACCAGCAGCCGCCAGTCCGCCGATAACCGTTGGGCCTTCCCAACCGACCGACGGATGTGCGGCCACACCGACAGGCTTGTGAACAGCCACCAAATCGGAGTCGTGGTAGAGCACGTCCATGCCCTCGACGAGTTCTTCTTTGGGAACCAATGGCTTTTCCACCGGCGGTAACAACACAGAGAGGAAAGCGTTTTCTTCCAGTCGGTCGGACTTGCCAACGCTCACGCCATCGACCGTGATGTCCCCAGCCGCTGCCAAATCAGCCACCGCGGTGCGCGAGAGTCCCAGCAATTTAGACACACCGGCGTCTACCCGCATACCGGCCAAGCCCGGTGGAACGGGCATCTGCCGGGTTTCTCGGTCGGGCTGGTGCGCTCCCCCGAGTGCTGCACCGGTATTTACTGCATTGTCGTTCACTGCTGTCCTCCCTCCGCCGACTGCTTCTGATCCTGCTGAGCAGATTTCTTCTCCGCTGCAATCTGATCAGCGAAGAGATCCGGCTCCTTGGAAAAAACCATCCAGATAACGAGGATAATAACGCCCACAGTAATCGCGGAGTCCGCGATATTAAATACGGCAAAACCCTTCACCGACAGGAAATCGACGACGTGGCCGACGTAGAAACCGGGTTCCCGAAACAGCCTATCGATGAGGTTGCCCAGCGCACCACCAGCAATAAGCCCCGCTGCAGTCGCCGATATAGGACTGCGCAGCCAATGGGAAAAGCACATCACAGCCAGGATGTAAACCAGCTGCAACGTGGTAAAAACCCAGGTGGCGTTCGTGCCAAAGGAAAAGGCCGCACCAGGGTTAAAAACGAGCCGCAACTCGAAGAGATTGCCGATCACCTGCACCGCAGGACGGCCATCGAGAGTCTTCAAAGCGATAATCTTGGTCAGCTGATCAATGATCGCAACTGACACAATAACCACAGCGAGAATCCCCCGCCGCGGGAAATATGTCCTCGTTTCCTTCTTAGTCACTGTCCCATAATGGCCTAACAAACCCATATTCAGCCAACTGACACCGCCCGGGTGGTTCCTATCCACCGCGAAACCGGTACGCTAACCGGTGTGACTCGACGTTTCCAATCTCAGTTTGTTCCGGCCTCCTCTGCTTTACGACGTGCAGGAGAATCCGCCTCCTCGTGGTTCCGTCGACCTAGCCGCAGCGACCAGCCTGGTCACACCAAGCATGGCCTGCTGGCGAGGGTCGGCACCGCTGTTGTTGCCGCTACCACTGTGGTGTCATTGGCCGCGTGCTCGTCGGAAAGCTCGGTGGAAACGCAACCCGTGGACGTTGCACAACCCAAGGTCGAATTGACCAGTGCTGGTAGCGGTGAGCTGGCGAGCGTGCGTTGGAAGGATGACGGCGCGGAGCAGGAGTCGACCGTGGCGGTGACGCAGGGCTTCGCGCAGCGTGGCGGAAACGCCGATAGCGACCAGACGTTCCCGGACACCCGCCTGGAAATCCCCCTGACTAGCACCGTTACCAGCGATAACGATACTCGTGTGGTGACGTCAGAGGTGGGTAAGCCACACGGCTCCAACGATGAGCTGAATGAGGATATCGCTACCGCACAGGGCTTTATCTCTGATTGGTCAACAACGGCCACTGGTGAGGTCAAAGAACTCAAGCTGGGAGCGCCGGAGAAGGCGACCGACACTGCTCGAGCTGGTGTGGAGATGGCGCTGCAACAGCTGCATTCCGTACCTATCGTCTTCCCCTCCGAGGACATCGGAAAGGATGCAACCTGGACGGTCGAAAGCGAGGTCGAAGGCCAGACCACGATGACGCAGAAGGTGACCTATACCCTGCTCAGCCGTGCGGGCGACATTGTTAATTTGAAGGTCGATGTCAAGCAGGTGCCGACCGTCACGGAGTTGGACACTGGCGGCGAGGGTGCACTGAAGGTTGTCGAGGCCACGACTGACATGCTTGCCGACCGCGTCACCATCGACCTGACTAAGCCGCTTCCGATGAAGGGCAACATCGACTTTGTGACCTCCGTGACCTACGGCGACGGCAACTCCGATGTGCGCATCACTCAGCAGACGCACCGCGGGCTGGAGTTTAAGGACGGCAGCGGGTCGAAGAAGTAGCCCAGAAGAAATAGCTCTGGCCAGCGCAAGGTTAGAAGACGAGAAAGTGTCTAGGTTTATGTCACTTTTCTTCCCAAAAAATGGGCGGAACTGTCATAAACCTAGACACTTTCTTTTGTCTGCCCAGTGCACCCGACCGGACTAGGCTGTGATACCTGGCCCGACGGCGCCTAAGCCGGTGGAGGCGGAGGAGGCGCGTCCTCCGCCGGAGCCGGAGCCGGGGCCGGCGCAGGAGGCGGGACCTCCTCAGCCGGCGGTTCAGGTGCAGGAGGCGGAACTTCCTCAGCGGGTGGTTCGGGCGCCGGAGCCGGGGCTGGCTCCTCGACCGGTGCTGGGGCCTCCTCGACCGGAGCCTCTTCAACTGGGGCTTCTTCCTCCGGCTCAGGCGGCGGCGGAGGGGTTTCGCCCGGCGCGAGACAGAACCCCGGCTTGTGCTCCGGATCAAGCGTCGACGCCAGGTTGCAGGCCCATTCCTTGCTCAGCATCCAACGGCCATCCCTGTAAATGAAGTCCACCTGATCCACGAGCATCGGATCTTCCTCCGGGCGGAGGATATTGACGCCGGCTACGGCCTGCTTCGTCGTGAAGCCGGGCGTGATCGGATCAATGACATCAAAGCTAATTTCCTGCTCATTGGCACTATTGGTGACAATGTCGAAGAAATCGCCGGCAGTATCTCCGTCCTCGATGGTCAGCGCCTTTTCCTCGATAGGTAAATCGGGGTTAATAAGGCGTGCGAGGACGTCGTTAAGCTCTGCGCGCGTCGGCAGCATGATGACGGGTTCCGCCGAGCTGGATGTCTTCGATTCAGTCGTCGGCGCTGCAGTATTGCCACCACCGCAGGCAGCGAGCCCAAGTGCGCTGACCGAGACCATTGCCGCTACTGTCACACCACGCGCTGTGCGCCAACGCATTCCGCTAACGCGCTGGTTGCAGGGGACTTTCATATGTGCACTACTCCAATAAAATCTGCATGAAGATTCGCTGGCTTCACGCCTTCCATAATCCTACACAAGGCCAAAACAACGCCTGGGTAAGATGGTGGACATGTCGACTCAGGATCATTCCCCGGCTAGCTCGACCTCGTCTAGCACGGCCTCCCCTCGCCGAATCGTTGTCATCACCACCGGCGGCACCATCGCCTGCACCACGGATCGCAGCGGTGCGCTAACCCCGACCATCTCGGGCACGGAGCTCGTCGCAGCGGTCGCGCAGCGTTATCCAGAGGGCATGTTAGAGCTGGAGGTTCGTGAGCTCGGGATGCTGGACTCGTCGAATCTCGCGTTCACCGACGTTGACCGTATTCTCGCCACTATTCACGAAGTGCTTGACGACGACTCCGTGGACGGTGTCGTCGTAACTCATGGCACGGACACGATGGAGGAAACGGCCATGGCTGCCGATATTTTCCATGCTGACTCGCGTCCGGTTGTCTTTACTGGTGCACAACTTCCCTATGATCATCCGGAAACCGACGGACCGGGGAACCTCTTTGAGGCCGTGACCATTGCTTCCGATGCCTCTGCGCAGGGAATTGGCGTTCTTATTGTCTTTGGCCACGCAGTCTTGCCGGTACGAGGTGCGACGAAGTGGCACACAACCGATCCTTTGGCTTTTGCCACTAATGCACCGGAGGAGCCGGTTCGTCCAGATCCGCTGCCTCTGGCGGCTTTGGCGGGCTCGAAGGTAGAGATTATCCCCGCCTACTTGGGTGCAGATGGATCACTGCTGGATTCGGCAGTCGCCGCCGGTGCACGCGGCATTGTCGTAGAGGGCCTGGGGTCGGGCAATGTCTCCGATGAGTTTGCCGCTGCCATTGACCGGGCCATTGCGGCTGATGTGACCGTCGTGATGGCAACGCGCGTTCCGCGCGGTGATGTCCACGCCGCCTACGGCGGTGCCGGTGGCGGTGCGACGCTGGCTCGGCACGGTGTGATTAGCGCTGGTTGCGTGCATGCACCGCAGGCGCGCATCATTCTCGCCGCCGCGCTGGCTGCGAATGTGCATCCGCAGACGCTGTTCTAATTCACGCCTCGATGATGCGGATGATTTTCGCCGGGTTTCCAGCCACAACTACGCCCGCGGGAACGTCCTTAGTCACCACGGCACCCGCGGCGACCACAGAATTGTCGCCGACGTGAACACCGCCCAGGATGATGGCTCCGCCACCGATCCAGGCATTGCGTCCGATGATGATTTCATCTCCAGACTCTAGATAAGCGGCGCGGGCCTCAGCTCCCAGTGGGTGTACTGGTGGAAGCAGCTGTACGTTGGGACCGAGCTGCGCATAGTCGCAGATTGTCACCTTCACCACGTCAAGTGCGGTGAGCCCAAAGTTGATGAAAACGTTGTCGCCGATGTGGATGTTATCGCCGTAGTCCAGGTAAATCGGCGGGCGAACGGTGCTGCTCTCTCCGAAAGACCCCAGTGCCGGTGCTAGCACTTGCTGTGCTGTCTGCTGGTCTTCGCGGAATGCGACCTCAAATTCAGTGGCCACCTGGCCAATTCGCACGTTCAGAGCCTGTGATTCCGGATGGTCCGCGATATACCATTGCCCGTTCAGCATGCGCTGGCGGTTATCCAGACCGTCGTCGGGAAGTGTGGTCGACGGATTCGGATCTCGATCGGTGTTGCGCAACGAGGCGCGGCGAGCTGCCTCGAGCTCTGCAATGCGGGATGCGGTAGTCATAGTGCCCCAGTTTACGGACAGCGCATAAACAGAGCGCTGCGAACGGCATCGAGGCAGGCAACCGCATCAAGCATCCGCGTCGGGGCCGAGTTCGTCTTCGCTTTCCCGTTCAGGTTGCGGCAAGTCGAGAGCTGCTGCTTCGTCGGATGCCAGCCACTCCGGCCAGTCCAAACTGCACACCGCGGAGCACGGACGCAGCTCCGGGTCGTCCTCCTTCAGCGTGATCATGCGCCCGGGGCCACTGGTGCGGCTTTCAAAGCGGACAGTCACAATCCCGTGCCCCGAACCCTGCACCCAACCATGTCCATACTCGCTGTGGTGTACGTCCGAGGTGGGTGCCCACTTGGAGTCGGAAAGCCGAACGGTCGGCAACGCACCGGTTCCAGATAGCTCGACCAGGCCGGCGGGAGCGTCGGAAAGCGCAGGTGCTGGCACTCGATCTTCGACGGTGATAGCGCGGTCGAGCTCAGGAAACAGGACTTCTTGTATGTGCGAATCCAGCCCGGAGAAACCGACGCCCACCAGTCGCACTGGGCCGACCTCCGCGGGCGTGAACGCGATTCGGTGCGCCACTGCCATGAGGGTGTCGAAATCCTGTGTGGCGTAGGCGAGCGTCTCAGATCGGGTATGGATGCTCAGGTCAGACAGACGCACCTTGCAAGTGATGGTGCGGGCACCACGGCCATCTTTTTTGAGCCGTCGAAAAGCGGACTCACCTGCACGATCGACGGCGGCGTGGAGCTGAGCCTGCGACTCCAAATCCTCAGGGTAGGTGTACTCCGCCGATACAGACTTGGCGACGTCGCGCTCCTTAACCGGCCGATCGTCTGTCCCCTGCGCCAGCTGCCACAGCATCACACCGGTTTTGGATGTCAGCGAAACCTCAACATCGCGCTGGGACATGGCGGCAAAATCACCAATCGTCTCCACGCCCAGCGTGTGCAGTTTTGCAGCGGTGACAGGGCCGATGCCCCAGAGCTTCTCTACCGGCAATGGGTGCAGAAGCTCGTGATTGCGTGCGGGGTCCAGCACGTACACGCCATCGGGTTTCGCCAGGCCGGAAGCAATTTTCGCGAACTGCTTGCCCGCGCCCGCGCCTATCGACGAGGCCAAGCCGGTCTCCCGCCGGATATCTGCCCGCAGCTGCTCCGCCCAGGCAATGACCTGCTCCTTCGAGGCTCCCTGAAGCTCTTCGGGTTCCATGAAAGCCTCGTCGACGCTGAGCTGCTCGACCACGGGCACGCGCTCGCGGATTACAGAGAACACGCGGCGCGACACCGGCCCGTAGATGCCCTTGCGCGCACTGACCGTCACTGCGGTCGGTGGCATGAGACGACGTGCGCGAGCCATCGGCATAGCCGAGTGCGCGCCGTACGTGCGGGCCTCATAGGAGGCACCGGCGACCACACCTCGACCGCCCAGTCCGCCGACGAGAACTGGCCGCCCGCGCAGAGTCGGGCGAGTGAGCTGCTCGACCGACGCGAAGAACGCGTCCATGTCGATGTGCAGAACCCACCGCCCGGAAGTCGGCATAGAGATTACTCTCCCCTACTGCTTGGCAATATCCGCCGAGCAGCCGTCCGCCACGTCGTAGCTCAGGGACTCTCCGCCAGCGACGACCTCGAAAGCAGTTGCGAGAACCTCGCGGGCGATGAGGTCAGCGTGGCGGTTGGCCCACTCCTCACGCTCGGCCGGCACCTGCAACTTCACCGAAATGCGGTCGGTGACCTCAAGGCCAGCGTTCTTGCGGGCATCCTGCAGACCGCGGATACGGTCAGCAGCCCAACCGCGGGACTCCAGGTCCTCGTCGAGCTCAGTGTCGAGCACAACCAGGCCATTGACGCCGTCGACCTCAGCGGTGGAATCTGGCGAGATCGCGACCAGGTTGCGGGTGTACTCACCCTCCTGCAGCGGAATACCATCGGCGACAACCGTGCCGTCGACAACCTCATAGTTGCCAGACTTCACAGCCTTAATGACCTTCTGGACGTCCTTACCCAGGCGCGGACCGGCTACGCGAGCGTTGACGGAGACCTCGAATCGTCCCACCGAGTCCACGTCGGAGGTGAACTCCACCTTGTCGACGTTGACCTCGGAGGAAACGATGTCGGTGTACTCACGCAGACGCTCGGCATCCGGGAATGCCAGGGTCAGCTTCTTCAGCGGCAGGCGGTTACGCAGCTGGTTGGCCTTGCGGATGCGCGATGTTGCCGAGCAGACATTGCGGACAATGTCCATGGACTCAACGAGTTCGTCATCGGTCGGCAGCTTGTCGACGTCCGGCCAATCCTCCAGGTGCACCGAGCGGCCGCCAGTGAGCGAGCGCCAGATGACCTCGGTGGCCATCGGCAGCAGCGGAGCAGCCACGCGGGTGAGAACCTCCAGCACCGTGTACAAGGTATTGAAGGCCTCTGGGTGCTTGACATCGCCGGCCCAGAAGCGGTCGCGGGAGCGGCGCACGTACCAGTTGGTCAGTGCGTCACAGAACTGACGGACCTCATCGGTGGCAGAAGCAATGTCAGTGTTGTCCAGGCACTCAGTAACAGCACGGACGGTTGCTGCAAGCTTGGCCAGGATGTACTTGTCCAGGATGTTGTCGGAGTCTACCGACCACTCGGCCGGTTTGGAAGCGTAGAGCTGCAGGAACGAGTATGCGTTCCACATCGGCAGCAGCGCCTGGCGCACGCCCTCGCGAATGCCCTGCTCGGTGACAATCAGGTTGCCGCCGCGCAGAATCGGGCTGGACATGAGGAACCAGCGCATGGCGTCGGAGCCGTCGCGGTCGAAGACCTCGTTGACGTCCGGGTAGTTGCGCTTGGACTTACTCATCTTGTTGCCGTCATCGCCCAACACGATGCCGTGGGCGACGACCTTCTTGAACGCCGGGCGGTCAAACAGTGCAACCGACAGGACGTGAAGCAGGTAGAACCAGCCGCGGGACTGGCCGATGTACTCCACAATGAAGTCGGCCGGTGCGTGGGACTCGAACCACTCTTTGTTCTCGAACGGGTAGTGGAACTGCGCAAACGGCATGGAACCGGAGTCGAACCAGACATCCAAGACATCCGGGACGCGGCGCATCATGGACTTACCGGTCGGGTCGTCCGGGTTCGGGCGAACCAGCTCGTCAATCTCCGGGCGGTGCAGTGTGGTCGGGCGAACGCCGAAGTCCGCCTCCAGCTCATCGAGGGAACCGTAGACGTCGACACGCGGGTACTCGTCGTTGTCGGAAACCCACACCGGAATAGGCGATCCCCAGTAGCGGGTACGAGAGATGTTCCAGTCACGTGCGCCCTCGAGCCACTTGCCGAACTGACCGTCGCGGACGTGCTCCGGCATCCACTCAATCTCGTTGTGGTTGAGCTCCACCATGCGCTCGCGGATCTTGGTAACGGACACAAACCAGCTCGGCAGTGCCATGTAGATCAGCGGCTCGCCCGAACGCCAGGAGTGCGGGTAGGAGTGCTCGATGGTGCGGTGCTGGACGACGCGGCCAGCGGCCTTCAGGTCACGGATGATGTCCTTATTGGCGTCAAAGACCAACTTGCCCTGGTACTCCGGCACCTGCGAAGTGAACTTACCGTCCATGTCCACCGGAATGATGACATCAATGCCGTATTCATTACAGGTGTTCATATCGTCTTCACCGAAGGCCGGCGCCTGGTGGACCACACCAGTACCGTCCTCGGTGGTGACATAGTCGGCCACCATAATCTGGAAAGCGTTCGGGTGATTTGCGAAGTAGTCGAAGATCGGCTGATAGGTCAGGCCTTCCAGGTCAGCACCAGCGAAGGTAGCCACGACCTCGTGTTCCTTGCCCAATTCCTTGGCGTAGGCACCAATCAGCGCTTCTGCCAGCAGGAAGTTCTTACCTGCAAACTCCGGCACGGAGGAATCCTCGCCGACCTTAACTACGGCGTAGGTGACCTTCGGGTTCACGGCCAGACCAAGGTTGGACGGCAGCGTCCACGGCGTGGTGGTCCATGCGATAGCCGCAGTGTCAGCGAGCACCGGGTTATCCGCCAGCGTCTTCTCCGCTGCCGAGCCTGCCTTGGCGCCGGTGAACGGGAAGGTCACGGTCAGCGTCGGGTCCTGCCGCATCTTGTAGGAGTCATCCAGGCGGGTCTCCTGGTTGGACAGCGGGGTGTGCTCTGCCCAGGAGTACGGCAGCACGCGGAATCCCTGGTAGACCAGGCCCTTGTTGTAGAGCTCCTTGAAGGCCCAGATCACGGACTCCATGTAACTCATGTCCATGGTCTTGTATCCGCCGTCGAAATCAACCCAACGCGCTTGACGAGTGACATATTCCTTCCACTCGCCCGCGTACCGCAGCACCGACTCAGCGCAGTACTTGTTGAAGTTAGCCAGACCCATTTCCTCGATCTGGCCCTTGTCCTTAATACCGAGCTGCTTCTCTGCCTCCAGCTCAGCCGGCAGACCATGGCAGTCCCAGCCAAAGACGCGACCAACCTGGTAGCCACGCATGGTCTTGTAACGCGGAACAATGTCCTTGACGTAACCGGTCAGCAGGTGACCGTAGTGCGGTAGACCGTTGGCGAACGGCGGGCCATCATAAAAGACGTATTCGTCAGCACCATTACGCTGATCGATAGAGGCCTGGAAAGTGCTGTCCTTGCCCCAGTACTCCAGAACCTTTTCCTCCAGTTCCGGAAACTTCGGGCTGGAGGTGTACTTACCAAAGTCAGCAGTGCGCGGATACGCGCCACCTGCCGGAGTGGCCTCAGCAGAGGCATTTACATCGTTCGAATTAGACACCGTTTCTACGTCACTTCCGTGGTCGAACATCATTAATACTCACCACGGGGACGCATGCCTAGCCCCTTCAGCGTTGTTACTGGTGACGCTGAAAAGGAGTCTCGCGCGGTACCACCCCGCTTGGCATCACGCTTTACGACGGTTCTTGCGAACAAGAACCATGCGGCTTCACGCGATAGCCCGCTTATTTAATAAGGCTTTGTAACGGTGCCAAACCGTTCGGTTCTACTGGGCCCATTTTCTACTGGACTGTTCTTCCGAAACGCTCCCCGGTGATGGCCGGCTCATTGCGCGTATGGGTGTCAGTATAGCAGTGTCTCAGGCAACTACTACAACCCTGACCGGAACAAAGAATGCGATTGGTTCACAGGGAAAGATAGCAAAAACCACCGCGCTCTGCCTCCCCTCCCTGGGGAGCCGAGCGTGGTGGTTTTCTACGTGTTGGCTACGTAATTAGTTGTTGTAGCCGTCGGCCGGGGCAGCCGACTCGCGAGAGTTCAGGTCGTCGAGCTGGGACTCCAGGAAGGTCTTCAGGCGAGTGCGGTACTCGCGCTCGAAGATGTGCAGCTCCTCGATGCGCCCCTCCAGAGCGGTCTGCTGCTCCTTGACGGTGGTCATGATCTCGTGGTGCTTGCGCTCTGCATCGTCCTGCAGCGCGGTTGCCTTCTGCTGCGCTGCGGTGATGGTGGCGTTAGAGCGAGCGTCTGCGTCGCTGATCATCTGCTCGCTGCGCTGGCGAGCGTCAGTGAGGGTCGACTCAGACTCGTTACGGGCATCAGCCAACAGCTGCTCACTGCGCTTCTTGGCATCAGCCAAAGTTGCTTCTGCCTCATTGCGAGCGTTGGTGATAGTGCGCTCGGCCTCTTCATTGGCCTCTGCCACGGTGCGGTCAGCGTTTTCACGAGCCTCGGTGACAAGCTTGTTGGCCTCAGCGTCGGCGTCAGTGGTGACGCGATCAGCGGTGTCCTGAGCAGCCTGCAGGATACGAGCAGCGCGGAGGCTAACTTCCTGCGACTCGGTGCCGGTGCTTGCTGCAACTGCCTGCGGCTGCTCCGCAGCTGCGGAGGAAGCCTGCTGTGCAGAAGCCTCTGCCTCAGAAGCACGCTTCTCAAGAGCATCCAGACGATCCTGGTAGTGAGCCTCAATCTCCTGCTGCTGAGCGCTCAGGCGCTCGTTGTACTCAGCGCGCAGCTCCTGCTCAATTTCCTTGCGCAGCTTGTCCTCATCGACAGCCGGCGCCGCAGCGGCAGCACCGGAAGCAGCGTAGTCTGCGCCGCCACCCTGCTCTAGCTGACCCTCAAGGTCCTCAACCCGCTGGCGCAGCTCAGCGTTTTCATCCTGGAGCTCACCCAGTGCGTCCTCCACGAGGTCGAGGAACTGATCGACCTCGTCCTCGTTGTAACCACGCTTGCCAATCGGAGGCTTGCTGAAAGCCACATTATGCACATCAGCCGGAGTCAACGGCATGGTGAGTTCCCCTAACACTTTGAGCGGACAGTTCTTAAGAAATCTTAAGAGAATTATTTCCAGTAGTACTGTTTACCCGGCCAATCCTACCTGCTCTAGTCACAGTCCTCACCCCATTTATTTTGGGCAGGACTCTATCCCCCACGTTCTAACCAATGGCAAAGTTCTAGTAAAACGTTAAACCTCGCCCTTACCCTGCACCTTTAGCCACAGAACTTTACCCCCGACACAATAAAAACCCATTGGGGATTACAATCCCCAACGGGTTCCTATTGTTGCCCCCGATTAACACCCCCGGCGGCAATTCAATGCCCGAGAACATCGCATTCGGGACAGTCAAAACAACACAGCTCCACCGAAATCCACATTGTGGATCCCAAGCAAACAGTTAGCGATATTTACGCCACCGCGCCGAGAGCTACCTGCAGCACCATTCGCAGAATCATAAGGATGAAGAACAAAACAAGCACAGACATGTCCACCATCACGTTGCCCATCGGCATAGGCGGGATGAGTCGGCGCAACAGCTTCACCGGCGGGTCGGTAATGACAAAAACAACTTCGCCAATCGACGAAAACACCCTGCCTGGTCGCCAAGAGCGAGAAAATGACTGAATCATTTCAATCACAATGCGAGCCAACAGCAGATAGGTGAAAAGCTTCAGCAGGATTAGCAGAACTAGCAGTAGTGAAGACACGAATAAACAGTCTAGCTAATTAATCGAAATACGAAACACTAACAAGCCATGCGAGCCGGCTGACTAGCCGGACATCCGGTCGAACTGGCCCTCGTTGACATCGCAGCCATGCGGGTACAGGGTGAACACGGAGCCGTCAGCCTTGATTCGACCGCGCAGACCGAAAACCAGTCCAGCAACGAAGTCGACGTAGCGCTTAGCCTCAGATGGGTCAAGCTCACTCAGATCGAAGGTGACAATGTCACCGTCGCGGAAGTGCGAACCGATGTCCGGAGCCTTGGAGTACTTGTCCTGGAAACCACTTTCCGGCTTGATGAAGACCTGCTCCGGTTCCTTGGTCTCAGCAACGGAGTGCAGGTTGCCGTAGCGGTAGTCCTCCTCGCGGGAGTTCACACTTGCAGTCTCACGTGGAGCCTCTTCGCGCAGCTCGTAGCGGTGGCGCTCCGCACGACGCGAGTCGGCATAGGAGTCATCAAAACGCTCCTCGTCACGGCGGTCAAACTCGTCGTAGTGCTCGTCGTAAGCCGCGTCATCAGTCGGGGTAAGACCGAAAAAATTTGAAACCCCACGGAAGAAATCAGCCATCTTCTGCTACGTCCTTCTTAGTGTGCGAATTTAAGTCTGTGCTACCCACAACCTACCGGCTGGGTTGGCAATATCGCATAGACACGCGCAAATTTGGCGCGCCAAAATTACAACTTTGAAACTTAGCCCTGCTCAGGCAGGATTACGATGCCCGCCTGACGGCCAGTCTTCCCCTCCCGCCGGTAGGAAAAGTACTGCTCATTTTCAATAGTGCAGCTGGGCTCGACATTGACATGCCGTACACCGAGGTCATAGAGCTGACGCATCAGGCCGGCGCGCACGTCGACACCGGCAGTCCCCTGCTTCGTTCGCATCTTCGCTCCGGGCAAATGCTTATCGACGTCATCGGCCATCGACTCAGGCACCTCGTAATTGTGGCCAGAAGCCGCCGCACCGAGAAGCGCATGGATATTCTCGGGCGTGGCACCGAGCTCAATCATCTTCTCGACAGATTTACGAACGATTCCGTTGCGGGCACCGGTCCGCCCTGCGTGTACCGCAGCGGCGACACCCGCATAATCGTCGGAAAGCAAGACGGGAACGCAATCGGCAACGAGCACTACCAGCGCGAGACCCGGCGTGGTCGTGACGATGGCGTCGGTAGCCGAGACAGGCTCAGTTTGTGGTTCGTTGACGACGGTGACCGTGTTGGTGTGAAGCTGCTCCATGTAGACGAAGCGGGCACGGTCGATTCCCAGAGAATCGGCCAAGCGCTGGCGGTTGCGTTCGACTGCGGACGGGTCATCGCCGACATGATCTCCAAGATTGAAGGAATCATATGGTGGCAGCGAAAACCCGCCGCGCCGATTCGTCAGAATTTTTCGGCTGCGGCGGGATTCAGTCATGATTTCTTAGAAGCCCCACTCCGGCAGGTCACTGGAAGCCTGGTAGCCGCCACGACGGTCGTCGCGGTCATCGCGGTGAGCACCACGGTAGTTGCGGTTTTCCTGCGTACGCGGTGTCGGGTTATCGGTGAACAGACCACCGCTGTTCGGGTTGGTGCGCGGGACAAAGCGGTCGCGATCCTCACGCTCGCGCGGCTGTGCGACCGGGCGCTCTTCCTCCACACGCGGGGCCGGAGCGCCGAGGTTGTCACCGCCCGGCAGTGCGCTGCCCTGTCGCGGTGCCTGCTCAGCGGCCGGACGCGCCTCGGCATCCTGTGCAGCCGGACGTGCAGCGGCACCTGCAGCTGGCTTGTCCAGCGGGTTGCCGTTACCCTGCTCAAAACCGGTAGCAATCACAGTGACGCGAACTTCGTCACCGAGGTTGTCGTCGATAATGGTACCGAAGATGATGTTGGCATCCGGATCAGCCTTTTCCTCCACGATGGACGCGGCGGCGTTGACCTCCATCAGGCCGAGATCGGAGCCACCGGCGACGGAAATAAGCACACCCTGTGCACCATCCATGGTGGACTCCAGCAGCGGGGAGTTAATGGCCTGAGTCGCGGCATTCATCACACGGTCGTCGCCGCGTGCGGAGCCAACGCCCATCAGAGCCGAGCCAGCCTCAGCCATTACCGAGCGGACGTCGGCGAAGTCGACGTTAATCATGCCCGGAATGGTAATCAGGTCAGTAATACCCTGGACACCGTTGTAAAGAATCTCGTCGGCAAAGCGGAACGCGTCCATCATGGACAGATCCTGCTCACCAATCTGCAGCAGACGCTGGTTCGGAATGGTGATAAGGGTGTCACAGACCTCCTTGAGGGTTTCAATGCCCTCGGCGGCCTGGCGCGCACGGCGCTTGCCCTCAAAGTCGAACGGCTTGGTTACCACGCCGACGGTCAGGGCACCGGACTTCTTGGCGATGCTCGCGACAACCGGAGCTGCACCGGTACCGGTTCCACCGCCCTCACCTGCGGTAACGAAGACCATGTCGGCGCCCTTGAGGGTCTCTTCAATCTCGTCCTTGTGGTCTTCCGCGGAAGTGCGGCCAACCTCGGGGTTAGCGCCAGCTCCCAGGCCACGAGTTGCCTCACGCCCAATGTCGAGCTTGACATCAGCGTCGGAGAACATCAGGGCCTGCGAGTCGGTGTTGACTGCGATAAATTCGACACCCTTCAGCCCCTCCTCGATCATGCGGTTGACAGCATTGACGCCACCGCCGCCGACACCGACGACTTTGATAACGGCGAGGTAGTTATTCGGGGAGGTCATTGCGCGTTTCTCGCCCTTTCCTATAGGTCCTAAAAATTTCATCTAGCCACGTTGCACATGGGCCGCACGACAGCATTGGCACCGCCGGGCAGTACAGCTCTCCATGACACCGCACGGAAGAAGTGCATCATGGCCGAAAAGCTGTTGACCCCATTGTGGTCGAAAACTGCAAATAATTCAGCGACCTTTTAGCGCGTGTCGCTACCTTAAACCTGCACTTGAGGGATAGTGTTTAGCCACAGAAATCACTCCAGACACCACCATTCTCTACTCTCCCTTAGCAGCGGGTAGTCGGGGGTTGGAGACATTCCAAATCTTCTCGCCACGGTTCAGCACAATCTCCGTCGCGCGTGCCTTTTCTGCCGCATTATCCGAGGACCCGAAGTACACCTCGTATCCATCGGTCAGAAATAGCTTGATTTCTGCCTCGGAAGGCGCGCTAATCCGCTCCACACGGTGTACGACGGGCTCCGGCAACGCCTTGACGACGTTCAAAACCGCCTTGATAACGCGCGGTTCGGGGTCAACTTTGCCGTCTGTTGGCTCATCCACACGAGGTGCATCAACAACCTCGATGACACCCGGCGGCGGGGCTGCCGTGACGAACTCCTGACCATTTGCGGAAAACAGATGCTCTCCGTCAGTGGCACGGACAAACACCACCGGGGTGAATTCCCGTACCGAAATAGTCACGCCCTGCGGCCACGAACGACTGACCGTCACGCTATCGACCCACGGCTGCCCCGCCACGGAGCGCGCTGAGGCATCCGTGTCCAAGCGAATGAGCTTTTGATTCTCGGAGATACCACTGGCCTCGACAATCGCGTCTTTATCCCCGTGGACGACGCCCTCAACATCGATGTTTTTCACAACCAGCCACGGCGAAAACCACACCACCGCTGCAACGATGGCGATAATCGCGACCAGGCCACCGCCGATGAGCCAGCCGCGTCGCGGGGCGCGCGCTGAACGCCGACGCCGCGACGCTGTTGTGCCCCGGCCTGCACCGTCGGTCTGCTGAGATTGCTTTCGGCTGGTTTTCACAGTGCTACGACTCCACCTGTTCGTCGTTGTCTCCGCTGAGCTCGCGCACGATTTCGTCGGCAAGCATCGTCACAGAGCCAGCGCCGATGGTCAGAATGACATCGTCCGGTTCGGCGATTTCGCGAACGCGAGCCGGGACGCTGGTGAAATGCGGCTCATACGTCACAGGGATGGTCATTTTGTTGGCAATGAGCGCGCCGTCGACGCCCGGCAGTGGCTCCTCGCGGGCGCCGAAGACATCGAGCAATACGGCCTTGTCCGCCAGAGACAGGGCGGCAGCGAACTCGTCGGCAAAGTTGCGAGTACGCGAGTACAAGTGAGGCTGGAACACAGCGATGACCTTGCCATGACCGGCCTCGGTGACCAACTCCCGAGCTGCGCCGAGAACTGCGGAGACCTCGGTCGGGTGATGCGCGTAGTCGTCGTAGATACGAGCGCCAACAAATGGCCCCTCGCCGATACTGCCGTGGTAGTCAAAGCGGCGACGGACACCGGTGAATTCACCGAGACCGCGCGCCATACGCCCCAAATCTGCCCCGACGCAGTCGCCACCGACCATTGCAGCCAGCGCGTTGAGCGCCATGTGACGGCCGGGCTGATGAAGTTCAAACCTCACCGATGTCGAGCCAACAGTGGCCTCCACGCGGGCACCACCACCGACCGGAGTCCAGCCGTGCAAAACGGCACCGACCGGCAGCGTCGGGTGTTGAGCCAAGGCTTCTTCCCCACCATAAGCCAGCACGTTAATGCCGCGCTCCACCGCGCGCTCGCCCAATGCGGCCGCATGCGGATCCTCAGCACAGATGACCAGATGACCGCCATCCTTAATGCGCTCTGCAAAAGCGTCAAAGACGGCGTAGTAGGTCTCGTCGTCACCGAAAAAGTCAAGGTGATCGGGCTCGATGTTGGTAATTACGGCCACTTCCGGCTGGTAGGTCAACAACGAGGCATCCGACTCATCGGCCTCAGCAACAAAGACATCGCCACTGCCCTGGTGAGCATTGACACCGGCCTTGCTCATCAGACCGCCAACGGCAAAAGACGGATCCAAACCAGCTGCCTGCAAAGCGGCGACGGTCATCGATGTAGTCGAGGTCTTGCCGTGAGTACCGGCGATCAGGAGAGCCTTGGAGTCCTGCATCAACAGCGCTAACACATCGGAGCGTTTGAGCACCGGAATGTCCAGCTCATGTGCACCGGCCAGCTCCGGATTCGTCTTCGGGATAGCAGCGAAGGAAATGACCACTGCGTCCGGCAGCTCTCCCTCGCCAGCAAGCTCGAGATTCGCACGGTCATGCCCAATGGCGATGGTGGCTCCCATCGCACGTAGTCCCACCACCGCGCGGGACTCCTTGACATCGGAACCGGTAACACGAATGCCACGCGCCAACAGGATGCGAGCGATACCGGACATACCGGCACCGCCAATGCCAATCATGTGGACACTTGCGGGCAGCTCTCCCGTTACCGGCTGAAAGTCATCGAAATTAACGTTCATGTTTATGCTCGCTTTACTTCTTAGAGTTCACAGCCGCAGACAGCACCCGACGGGCGATGTTCTCCGCAGCGTTACCATGTCCAATGTTGGCCAGGGCGCGGCGCCCGTCGGCAAGCTTTTCTGGGGACGTGACCAGCGGAATCACGATATCCGAAACTGATGCCGCAGTCAGCGACTCGTCGGCGATGAGAATACCGCCACCAGCATCGATGACATCGGTGGCGTTGAGCGCCTGTTCCCCATTTCCGTGTGGCAGCGGAACGTACACCGCAGGCAAGCCGACAGCTGAGACTTCAGCCACCGTCATCGCACCGGAACGGCACAAAATCAGGTCGGCGGCGGAGTACGCCAGATCCATCCGGTCGATGTACGGCACAGCGACATAGGGGGCGTCCTCGCGGATGGACTCGACCTCGACGTGATTCTTCTTGCCGTAGGCATGCAGTACAGATACACCGGCGTTGGCGAGCTCTGCGGCTGCACCGGTAACAGCTTCGTTGATGGAACGTGCCCCCTGCGAACCACCGGTGACAAAGAGCACCGGTCCCTCCTGCGGTAAACCGAAGAACTCGCGGGCTTCGGCACGCTTGGCGTCGCGGTCCAACGCCGCGAGACTGGCACGCACGGGATTGCCAACGACCTCGGCCTTCAGGCCAGAGCCAGTCACGGCGGCCAAGCCGACGCCCCCGAGTGCGACACCGAGCTTATTGGCCAGGCCCGCACGGGCGTTGGCCTCGTGAACCAGGAACGGAATCTTCTTCCCCGCACGGCACGCCATGTAGGCCGGTGCCGATACGTAGCCACCAAAGCCGATGACCGCATCAGCGTCAATGCGCTTGAAAACCTTGCGGGTCTCACGCACCGCACGAGCGACGTTGAGAGGCAGCTTGAACAAATCCGCAGTCGGCTTGCGCGGCACCGGCACTGGCGGAATCAGCTCCAGGTCATAGCCTCGCGCCGGTACGAGGGTCGACTCCAACCCCCGATTCGTACCGAGTGCAATGACGCGGGCATCCGGCTGCAGTTTCAAAATCGCATCCGCTACTGCCAGTGCAGGTTCGATATGGCCAGCCGTACCACCGCCGGCCACCACAATGGTCGGAGCAGAGCCATCTTCCTTGAGAAACTGCTCAGACTCCGAAGCGCCTTTCGCCCCAGCGGCTGCGCCCAGATTCTTGTCTGCCATGGTGTTATCGATTCCTCCTCCGCGGTGCTGAACCGCCGTTCCTATTGTTTCGGCCCGGGCGCTGGCGCGAACGCGACTGTCCGCCACGGCCTTCGCCCCGAATCCTACTGCCCCGGCCTGAGCTTGACGACGACCAGGAGCCCTGTGACCGTCCAGCCCGCGGCGACCTCGCTGTAAATCCCCGCGTCCGTCCGTTGTCACTGCGAGGGGAATAATCCACTTCGCGGCCACGAACGCTGCCCGAGTTTCCGGAGCTGCCGGAGGTTCGGGAGCCACGCTGCGGGGCGGCACCTCGACCACTGCGGCTGCCTCCACTACGGCCGGGCCGATTGGGTCGGTCAGCTCGGCCACTGTAGGTTTCCCGCACCTGCGCCCCCTCGCCGCGTGGAGTACGCGCTCCACTGGTCACCACGGGAGGACCGAAGCGTTGCGGATCGCGATGGGCACGCACCTTCGGCGCGTGGCGACGCGATTCGTCATACGGGATTGGTTCCGGAATACCCAGGAACCTGTCCAGCCCCGGACGTCCCGAAGTCTGCATTGCAGAGACTGCCTCCGATTCGTGGCGGGCACATGTGGCCAGCAGACCCATCGAGAACAACGTCACCATCGCCGATGTACCACCGGCGGAAATCAGCGGCAGCTGCAGACCAGTCACTGGCAACGCACCAACGACGTAGCCGATGTTGATGAAAGCCTGCACCACGGTTGCAGCAGTAATCGTGCCCGCGAGCAGACGGAGAAACGGATCGTTCTGGCGACCGGCGATACGAAGTCCCACCCAGCCGAGCGCTGCGTAGAGCAAAATAACCATCAGCGCGCCGAGGAAACCAGTCTCCTCACCGATAATGGCGAAAATGAAGTCATTCTTCGCCTCCGGTAGGTATCCCCACTTCGCGCTCGACTGACCGAGACCGACACCGGTGAGAGATCCGTCGGCAAGCGAAAGAAAGCCCTGGTAGGACTGGTAGGCATCTCCCTGCACATCGTTGAAGTTACCGAGCAGCGAGTCCAAGTAGACCCTGATTCGCGCCGAACGGAAACCCGCGGTGACGGTAAAAATCACCAGGGCGAAAGCCGCAGCGGCAAGCAGCCCGGTGATGAATACTCGCGGCAGGCCAGCAAACCACGCCAACGCCACCACGACGAACGCCATGGAAGCAACCATGCCGAGGTCACGCTGCAGCATCACCAGTGCCAATATCACGAAGCTGACCGCACCGAACAGCCCGAACAAATCGGTATAGGACACAGCGGTGCGGACCTTTTCAGCCAGCAGCTTCGAACCCCACAGTGCCAGCGCAATCTTCGCGATTTCTGATGGCTGCATGGTGATACCACCAATACTCAGCCACGAACGCGCACCGGTTTCCTCCAGGCCGATGCCGATACCAGGGATAATCACCAAAACCAGCAGCACAAAGGACAAAATCAGCGCTGCTGTCGATAGCGAGCGAATCAATTCCACCCGCATTCGCAGCACGATCCACATGGAGATGAGACCCGCCACCACCATGACCAGCTGACGGATGAACACCGACCACACGCTGCCCGAGTCATTACCCGCGCTGGCCATGGATGCCGACAGCACCATCACCAGTCCGATTGACGTCAGCAGCGCGACGATAATCATCAGTAGGTGGTAGTCGAACAGCGGACGCGACTTCCAGTCGTTAAAACGCTCCACCCACGCCGGCCGCTCTCGAGCACTAGAGCTTGACGACGAGGGCCGCTGTGAACTGGTAGCCTTCGTCCCCTTTTGTGCCGTCGCGGCGCTAGCGCTTAAATTACGAGCCTTGCGGGAGTTATCCATCAGTTGACGTCACCTTCTGCGCCCATTGCGCGAACAAGTCGCCACGTTCAGCCATTCCGGAGTACATGTCCAAGCTGGCGGCAGCTGGTGCCAACAGCACCACATCCCCAGGGTTGGCATATTCACTAGCTGCCATACAGACCTTTGCCATGGCATCGACCTTGTCAGTGTCATCAATGACAACGACCGGCACAGCAGGTGCGATGCGGGAGAGCGCATCGCTGACTAGTTGCCTATCGACGCCCAGAACCACGGCGGCCTGCAGGCGATGAGCATGCTTCGCCACTAGCGGCGAGATTTCCGCGCCCTTGAGCTGACCACCGACGATCCAAACGACACGCTCATGACCGGACAGTGCAGCGTCGGCAGCGTGGGGGTTGGTGGCCTTGGAGTCATCAATCCACACGACATCATTTGCCTTATGGACAATCTGACCGCGGTGTGCGCGAACTTCGAAAGTCTCCAATGCCGCTGCAATTTGCTCCGGTGAGGTACCGATACTGCGCGCCATCGCAGTGGCGGCCACCGCGTCGAGAACACCTGCCCGGCCGGGAGGAGAAATTCCCGCTACCGGTGCGATGACAATGCCCGGACCAGAGTCGTCAGCTGCGGCATCGCCGCCGCCAAAAGCGCGGTCGACAATCATGCCGTCGCGAACTCCGACCTGGTGTGCCTCCGGGGGACCATCGGTAAAGCCCACGACGGAGTTGCCGAGCTCGTCGTTTTTCAGCATCTTTTCCACGTGCTCGACGACATCTGCGTCATCCGCACCGTAGATTGCGACAGTACCGCGCAGCGCACGGGTCTTGTCCAGACCGTAGTTTTCGTAAGAACCGTGCCAGTCGATGTGGTCTTCCGCCAGGTTCAGCAGTACTCCCGCATCTGGGCGAATGTTTGGAGCCCAGTGCAGCTGGAAGCTGGACAGCTCTGCGGCCAACACCTCGATACGAGGCTCAGCAGTCAGTGCGTCGTACAGGGCCACACCAATGTTGCCCACAGGTGCGCCCTGTTCCCCGAGCATGGCGGCCAGCATGGAGGTGGTTGTGGTCTTGCCGTTAGTGCCGGTGACTACCAACCAGGTCCGTTTCGGACCCCACAGCTGGGCACAGTCGCCGGCGAAAGCCAGCGCCACATCACCGAATACCGGGACACCGGCCTCAGCGGCGGCGCCGAACAGCGGACTGGTCGGACGCCACCCCGGGGAGGTCACGATCGCAACCGCGTCGGCAAGCTCGTCGCGAGCGTCTGCGGTTGTGACATGCCGAACCGAAAAGTCAGCGGCAACCAGTGCGCCGAGCGCGGAGTCGTCCACGACGACAACTTCCGGACAGCCGATGTCCTTGAGCATCGCAATGGCACCGCGACCGGAAACTCCGGTTCCTGCCACCAGAACTCGACCAGAGCGCACCGTAGCGACTAAGTCGAGATTTCGGATATCGGTGAGGTTGGTCGGGTCTGGTGAGTTAATCATTGAAATACGCCTACCTGAGAGAGCCAGTCACTGTAGAAGATGGCTGCGCCAATCATGTTGAAAATGCCTGCGAGTAGCCAGAAGCGAACGACAACAGTTGTCTCCGCCCAACCTCCGTTTTCGAAGTGGTGATGGAGAGGAGCCATGCGGAATACGCGCTTGCCAGTCGTCTGGAAAACCGCGATCTGGATTGCCACGGAAGCAACTTCCATCACGAAGATGAAGCCAATGATAACCATCAGCAGCTCAGTCTTGGTGACAAATGACAGACCCGCTACCAAACCGCCAAGAGCCAACGAACCGGTATCTCCCATGAAGATCTTTGCCGGCGCTGCATTCCACCACAGGAAGCCCAAGCAGGCGCCCAGACCCGCGACGGAAATAACGGCGATATCCAGTGGATCTCGGACGTTGTAGCAACCGCTACCCAACGAAGCCTCGCAAGAGTTACGGAACTGCCAGAAGGAAATCAGCGTGTAGGTGGCCAGTAGCAGTGCGGTGGCGCCAGCGGCCAGGCCGTCAAGGCCATCAGTGAGATTGACGGCATTCGTCCATGCGGCAATGACGATGAAGACAAATACCAGGAAGACAATCATGCCGAACCACACAGGCCCCGGTGCCAGATTCAGGAACGGAATATCTCGAATCAGCGACAAGCTCGTCGAACCGGGAGTCAAGCCAGACGCATCCGGGAACTGCAGCAGCAGCACGCCGAAAATCAGCGCTGCCGCCAGCTGCCCAACCAGCTTCGCTGTCTTGTTCAGCCCCAGGTTGCGTCCTTTGTAGAGTTTGATGAAGTCATCGGCAAAACCCAATGCGCCCATCGCCAGAACAAGGAACATCACCAACAGACCGGAGGCGGACGGCCCCACGCCAGTCTGGATATACGTAACGAGGTGTGAGAGGAAATAGCCAGCGACGATTGCGGCGATGATGGCGATGCCGCCCATAGTCGGAGTTCCCCGCTTGCGCAGGTGGCTCTTCGGCCCTTCTTCACGGATCTCCTGGCCAAGACCTTCAGCAGAGAATTTGCGAATAAGCACTGGTGTTAAAAAGACACTCACCAGAAATGCAATCGCACCACTGAGAATAAGTTGAATCACTTACTTTTCCTCTCCGCTTTCACCTTCGGGCGTAGTCCCAACCTTGGCAGCCAGCGAGTCCGCGACCCGCCACATACCGTCCGCATAGGAGGCCTTGACTAACACCACATCGTCCGGACGCACCTCGGCCGCCACCAAATCCGCGGCAGTGGATGTATCCGGCACCCTAGAAGTATTTAACCCCAACTCTTCCGCTTTGTCGGCCAGGGCATGCACATTAGAACTCTCTCCGACTGCAATTAGTCGATCGATGCCGCGGCCCACAAGGTACTCGCCAAGCGACGAGTGCTCATCTTCAGCGGAATCGCCAAGCTCACCCATCTGTCCAAGCACCGCCCACGATGAGGCGTCCTGGTGCGTTGGGCCAGCTGCTGTACGTGCCAGAGCGTCAATCCCCGCACGCATCGAATCAGGGTTGGCATTGTAGGAGTCGTTAATAACGACGATATTGCCAGTGAGCTGCTGGACATCCATGCGCCGCTCTGACGCTGCCACATGCGCGGCCATCGCCTTTGCGACCTGCTCAGCATCAATACCGGACTCCACTGCCACCGCAATCGCCGCCAGGGCATTGGCCACTTGGTGCGCACCATAGACCTGCAGTTGGATCGGGAATGTACGCCCATCCGGTACATGCAGGTCAAAAGATGCACGAGCAAAATCATCGAGCTGCACATTCGTGGCGCGGTAATCCGCGGTTGCGTGGCGTTCGGAGTTCTCATCGGCAGAGAAGAACACCACCTTCGCCTGGGTACGCGGAGCCATGCCAGTGACGTAGTCATCGTCGGCATTGAGTACGGCCACACCGCCCTGCTCCGCAGCCGGCAGCGCTTCCACGAGCTCGCCCTTAGCCTGCGCGATTACCTCGCGCGAGCCAAACTCACCAAGGTGCGCCGTGCCAACATTGAGCACCGCACCGATCGTCGGTGGCGCGATGCGCGCCAGGTGGGCCACATGCCCAATTCCGCGTGCGCTCATCTCCGCAACCAGGTACTTCGTCTCCGGAGTGCACTGCAGCACCGTGTACGGATGCCCAATTTCGTTATTAAACGACCCCTTCGGCGCCACCGTCGGACCGTCGGTACGCAGCAGCGTCGCCATCATGTCCTTCGTCGACGTCTTTCCCGCCGAACCCGTCACACCGACGACATGCAGCTGATCCTTCTTCAGCTCGTCGACGACGTAACGCGCCAACTTACCAAGCGCTTCCAGCACCGCCGCCCCGGAACCATCCGGATCGTGTGCAAATGCGTCGGCATTGGAGTCCTGCTTACCAAGAGGCTTGACGACGACCGCAGGTTGCCCAACATCTCGTGCCGCCAGTGCCATCGGCGCTCCAGCTGCTACAGCCTGATCGATGAAGTCGTGGCCGTCGACACGCGCGCCCGGCAGGGCGAGGAAGAGCGAGCCTTCGCGAATCTTTCGGGAGTCGAATTCTGCGGGCTGAGTCACTGTGGCGTCATCATTGACGTGGGCGAGTTCACCTCCCACGATGTGAGCGATTTCCGCGGCGGTCAGGGCAATCATGATGTCTATAGTCCTTGTTGGTTAGAGTTCCAGGCGCCTAGTAAAGGATGATTTCTTGATTTTATTCGCCTACCGCGAATGGTTCGCGGTAGGCATGTCAGGTGGTGCGCTTCCTCAGCGATTTCAGCAATCTCAATCAGCGGATCCCTCCAGTCGCTGTGTGAGTGCTTCGGCCAGCTGTTCACGGTCATCGAACGGGTGAATTACGCCACCGATATTCTGGCCGGTTTCGTGTCCCTTGCCTGCCACCACGATGCTGTCGCCGCTGTGGGCGAGCTCGACGACACGGCGAATTGCCTGGCCGCGATCGCCGATTTCCTCAACAACCGTGTCAGAACTGGCCTTGCCGCTGGCAACCGCTTCCTTCGCACCGGCGACCACGGCCGCACGGATTTCAGAGGGCACCTCGGAGCGTGGATTGTCATCGGTGATGATGACGACATCGGCACCGCATGCAGCCTCGGCTCCCATAATTGGACGCTTGGCACTATCGCGGTCGCCACCGGCGCCGACGACAACCAGCACGCGACCTTCGGTCTGTGCACGCAAGGTGGCCAACACTTCAGCTACTGCGGCTGGCTTGTGGGCATAGTCCACCACAGCCAGGAAGTCCTGTCCGCGATCGATGCGCTCCATGCGGCCTGGCACACGCACCTGTGCCAGACCGCTCTTGGCCGCGTCATTGGCATGCCCAATCGCATCGAGCACAGCCCATGCGACTGCGGCATTGGCAACGTTGAAAGCACCCGGCAGAGGAACTTCCACCTCAACTGTGTCAGTGTTGTTTCGCGTTAGCTCCACATGCTGGACACCGTTAGTGGCGACAGTGGCTGCAGCGGCGTGCCATTCTGCAAAGACCTCGGCAGCTGGCGTCTTGTCGGTTACGCGATGCTGAGTATGGACAGTGGTGACTTGGACATCCGGGTCGCCGGCAGCGATATCTGCCATGCGGACACCCCAGTCGTCGTCGATGCACACGACAGCCTTCGGTGCATGTGTCGGACCTGCCGGATCAAAGAGCTTGGCCTTGGCTTGGAAATACTCTTCCAAGGTCTTGTGGAAGTCCAGGTGATCCTGCGAGAGGTTGAGGAAACAGCCGACGTCGAAACTGACTCCGTCTACACGCCCCAACGACAGTGCGTGAGAAGAAACCTCCATGACAACGTGCGTCACACCTTCGGAGAGCATCTGGTGGAACAGGCGCTGGAGGGCCGGAGCCTCTGGGGTAGTCAGGCTCGACGGAACGGCACGGCCATTGATGCGCGTGCCGGTAGTACCAATGATGCCTGTCGAGCAGCCAGCTGCCAGCAGCGCGCCCTCCAGCATGTAGGTCGTGGTGGTCTTGCCAGAGGTGCCGGTAACCCCAATGATGGTCAGTGAATCCGAGGGGTGATCGTATATTTCTGCAGCAACGTGCCCCATGACGCCCCGGACATCGTCGACAACCAGGACTGGGCGCGTCTCCCCTGCTTCCCGCAGGATTTTCAGACCTTCCTCATCAGTCAGGATCGCTGTAGCAGCCGACTGCTGCGCGTAGCGCGCACCGTGCGTGCGAGTACCTGGGACGGCAGCAAACATTCCGCCTTCAGGCACTTCGGCAGCGTTGAGTTCGATCGCGGCGATATCCGCTCCTGCCGCCGCGGATTCGGTAATGCCGTCAAGTCGGCCATGCGCGAGGTTACACAATTTCGCAAGGGTGGCGGTCATTGGCTGTTCCCTCTTTCAAGTCAGTCGTTGGTGTACAACAGGTTGGAAAAATTCAAGAGATTCACTTTGCAGAAACCAAAGTAATAAAAGTCTGTGTATTAGTGCTGTCGCGGTAACTTCATTGTGGTGGTGACCTCGTTACGGCTGCAGCAACAACTTGCCCTCGCGGGGTGGCGACGGCGGTAAGTTGTAGCGGTTAAGCGCCCAAGCGGCGATGTCCTTAAACAGTGGGGCCGCTGACTGGCCGCCGTCACCATGGACACCACGCTGGGGTTCGTCAAGCATAATGCCAATGACGAAACGGGGATCGTCGGCAGGCGCGATGCCTGCAAACGTGATGTGGTACTTGGAATTCGAGTACGCGCCGGTGTCGGGGTCAAACTTCTGCGCCGTACCTGTCTTGCCTGTGAGCGAGTATCCCTCAATACTATTGCCGGCCGCGGTACCCGACTGCTGCCCCGTGGGATCAGACTGCATAACGCCTTCAAACATAGCGCGCACAGTTTGGGCGGTCTCCGGGCTAACCACACGCACTGTTTCCGGGCGCTCTGTTGCCGTCTTCGTGCCGTCCGGGGAAATTGTCGAACGAATCATACGCGGCGGGATGCGCTCGCCATCGTTGGCGATTGCCTGGAAAACTCCTGTCATCTGCAGCAGTGTCATGGCCATACCCTGACCAATGGGCAGGTTCGCAAATGTACCGCCGGACCACTGCGGACGCTGTGGCACAAAGCCGGACGATTCACTGGGCAACTCGATACCCGTGGACTGCCCCAGCCCGAAGAGATGCAGCATCTCAGCGAAGCGGTCCTGACCCAAACGCTCTGCCAGCATTAGGGTGCCGACATTGGAGGACTTGCCGAATACACCGGTCGTCGTGAAAGCTTCCGTGCCGTGCTCCCATGCATCGCGCACGGTGACACCCGCCATATCAATCGTGCCCGGGACCTGCAGAACCTCATCCGGTGTGGTCTTGCCATCTTCGATAGCGGCCGCGGCGGTAATGATCTTTGCTACAGAGCCCGGCTCAAATGGGTTCGATACAGCGGAGTTTCCGATAGTGCGCCCCTCTTCGAGCTCGGCCCCCATATCCTTATTCGGGTTAGCCGTGTCCGCCTGCGCCATTGCAAGCACTTCGCCGGTCTTCGCGTCGAGCACGACTGCCGACGCATCCTTCGCTCCCGAGTTGGCCTTCGCCTGGTTGACCTGCTGCTGGACAAAGTACTGCATGTCGAGGTCCAGGGTCAGCTCGTAAGTCGTACCGTCCACAGCTGCGTGGACATCGCGCGTGGATCCCGGGATTGCCACACCGTTAGAGGCGATATCAATGGTCTTGCCACCGTTAATACCCTGCAAAGTGGCATCACGAGAGGCTTCAAAGCCGAACTGGCCGACGCCATCCATGCCAATCTTGCCGATGACGTTAGCCGCCGTCGCCCCATTCGGGTACTGGCGAATATCCTGACGCTCCGCCACCAGTTCCGGATACTTTTCCACGATGGCAGCGGCCTTGTCCGGGTCGACATTACGCACGAGCACCTCATAGGTGCTGTCCTCATTGCGCAGCTTCTCCAGAATGTCCTTCGAGCTCACCCGGGACGGCGCGCTCATCACCGAGTTCTCCTCGGTTTCGGGTTCCGCTTGACGACGGCGACTGCTTCCCGACTTCTCCGCGTCGATGTCGGCCACGTCGAGTAGCTTCGGCAAATCCTTGGCGATCTGCTCGAGGCGTTCATCGTAGGTAGCGACATCATCCGGGCGCTGCTTATGGGCGTCCCCAATCCACTTGCGCAAAGTGTTCGGGTGAACGGTAATACTGCGTGCCTCCATAGTGAAGGCAAGCTGAGCTCCGTTACGATCGAGAATCGCACCGCGCCGAGCTGCATCAACAACTTCCACCGTGCGCTGATTCTGCGCCGCCGCCGACAGGTCAGGACCTGCGACGAGCTGCACCCAAGCCAAACGGGAGACCAGCACTACAACTGCGATAGCGCCTATAAACTGCAGCCAGTTGCGACGTCGGATGAAGTCCTTATTACTAATGCGCATTTTTTCGCGCGGGGGCACGCTTCGGTTGGTTTTAGCATCGAGCCCCCGGCTGCGCTGACCATCCCGAACGCGACTTTGGCCTCTGCGCTCACGGGATGTAATTCGGTAAGCACGTTCGCCGAAGTCATACCCCCCTCCACGGTTGGGGTAGTCGTCTTCAGATCGAATCATGCGCTAGTGCTTTCTACTAAGTCGATTCTCCCGCGCGCGATAACGTTAGGCGGTATTCCCTGCCATCGCGAGTACTGAATTAATTAGTCTACAGTCGCCTGACCAGAAACAGTGGAACCGCCAGAATATCGGACAGTTGGCCAGTTTGGCCGTGTTTGTTTTCTAAGTTCCTACGGTGCTGGAGCTGGCTCGGGTGCCGGAGCTTCCGGTGCTTCCGGCGCCGCGGCTGGCGCTTCTGGGGCTGGCGCTGGCGCTTCAGCCTCAGGCGCGGGTGCCGGAGCCGGCGCAGGTGCTGGTGCGGGCTCATGGTTCTGCGGCGCATACGGAGCGGTTGCCGGCAACCCGTTCGGACGTGGGTGCGCTTCCTCAATGGCCGGTGCCTGCATCCCCGGAACATTCTCGGTGTCCTTCGGGTTCGACGACGGCGCATGCGGAACATTCGGCGACTCACTGTTGAGGTCGATAATCTTCTGTTGCTTCTCATCGCCCGGTCGCACTTCCACGACCTTGCCTTCCGGATCAGTCGTCAAAACGGCAGGCTGCTCCGGATTGACCATGCCCTCTTCCACAGCACGCTGCGCGATAGCACCGGTTGACTTCATGTAAGCAACATCCCGCTCGAGCACCTCCAGCTGGTTACGCAGCTCCTTTTCCTTGGTCTGCGCAGCATCCAGCTGCAAGGATGTCGAGGTCGAAATACCCGACAGCCACATCGCCGCCACGATTCCGGCAACGACGAGAATGATCATCACGGCCGCACCGGCAAACTTGTGGTTATCCCTCGAGGACGTCGTAACGCGACGCCCACGCACCGAGATGACCTGCTGAGAACCTGTGCGCCCAAACCGCCGGCGCTGATAAAGATCCTGTTTCGTGCGGGCGCTGCGACCGCGCTGACGAGTCTTCGTCTTGGCACCGGCGACGGTTGCAGATGCGCCGCGGGAGGTGCGCCGGGTGGAGGCGTGCTCCGTGATTGTCGTTGCCATGCTCGAAAGTTCTCCCAGTACTTAGATCGTTAAGGGTGCGTTTGGTGCGGTTGAAAGGTTTGGGTCAATCGGCTCGAATCCGCTCGATACAGCGAACTCTCACCGGTGCGGCTCGGGGGTTGTCTTCGATTTCGCTTGCCGACGCCTTCTCCGCACCTCTCGTGATGAGAGCAAAGTGCGGTTCATGCCCCGGAAGCTCCATCGGGAGCCCCGGTGGGGTTGTCGACTTCACGCGCTCCGCAAAGTCCTTCTTGACGATGCGGTCTTCCAGACTCTGGTAGCTCATGAACACTGCACGCCCATCGACTGCGAGTGCATTGCAGACCTGTGGCAGTACATTTTCCAGAGCTTCAAGCTCACGATTTACCTCGATACGAAGAGCCTGAAACGTACGCTTGGCCGGGTGTCCGCCCTTGCGGCGAGATGCCGCCGGAATGGTTTCGTAGAGCAGCTCGACCAGACGACCGGAGGTCGTAAACGGTTCCTTCTCCCGCTCACGCAGGACTGCCGAGGCGATCTTGCCGGCGAAGCGCTCGTCGCCGTAAGTCGATAGGATGCGCGCGATATCACCGTGCGAATAGGTATTGAGCACATCCGCTGCGGTAATCCCCTGGCTTGCATCCATGCGCATGTCCAGCGGGGCGTCGACTCGGTAGGCGAATCCACGATTGACTTGGTCAAGCTGCATCGAGGAAACACCGAGATCGAAAAGCGCACCTGCAATGCCCTTCTCAGCGGCGCGGGCGAGAATGTCCTCCGCGCCACTTCCACCAGCGGCTGCAGGAATCTCACCACTGAGCACCTCGGCGAGCGAATCGAAACGCACACGGAAGGCTACAAAGCGATCACCGAAGCGCGCGAGACGTTGTTCTGCCCCTCGCAATGCATTGTCATCGCGATCGAGTCCAACAACGCAGAGCTTCGGGAACTGCTCCAACAGGTATTCCGTGTGTCCACCGGCACCAAGAGTGCCGTCGACAACTACTGCATCGTCACCCAGTGCCTCGATGCCCGGGCGCAACAAATCAGTCACTCGATGAAGCAAAACGGGGACATGACCAAACTCGCCGGACTTGCGATCATCCGCAGGTACCGATCCGTTCATTTCCCCTCCTCACCGGGTATGTTCGCACTGGTCAGAGAATCTATCGAGTGTATTCCCGGTTTGCTTAACGACGAGTGCCGCGCCAGCAACCAGACCGCACCTCATGAGCACTACTGGGAATGCTGCTATCGGTGCTTAAAACAAAAAGCGGGGATGTTCACAGGGCCCCGCCTGACAGAACCTGGTATCGGGGAAGTACACCAGGGGCTATCAGGCAGAGTCCATGCGGACATTCCCTCTTTTCGGTTATTCCAAGCGGTTTATAAAACGCCGAACAGCGAGTCATCCTCACCTTCGGAGAAATCAGCTTCATGCTCCGCCTGGTAGGCCTCCCAGGACTCTTTGTCCCAGATCTCCAGAAAGTCAATAGAGCCGATAACCACGCACTCCTTGGAGAGATTCGCGTACCGACGGTGATCCATCGATAACGTGATTCGCCCCGAGCCATCAGGACGCTGCTCATCGGTGCTCGCCGCAAGATTTCGGATGAAAGCTCGCGCCTTGGCATTCGTACGAGAGGCCTTAGTAGCCCGCTGAGCTAATTTGACGAACTCCTCTTTCGGATACACCGCCAGAGAATGATCCTGCCCTTTAGTGACCATCAGGCCACCTGCGAGATCCTCACGGAACTTCGCTGGCAACGTCAGGCGCCCTTTGTCATCAAGCTTCGGCGTATAGGTGCCCAGAAACATGCGTCACTGGCCTCCTATCCCCGTGTCAACCTCAATGTCAACGCACAAACGCTTACCGAATTCAGGGATTTAGGCGTTGCCTTCAAGCAGAGCCGGAGGGCTGTGCTTTACCGCAGTGCCAAAATCTCGCCAAACTTTAAGCGCAAATCGGATATTCACTTCTGCAATGTTGACCAACCTCAATCAACATCACGCCCCACTTTACCCCACTATCTGCCACTATCAACACAAGAAGAAGAAAAATAGTCACAGAATCAGCGCAACCCCGCCGCCAGGACATCCACTTTAACCCAATTGACCTGGACTTTTAAAGAATCACCTCGACAATTAAAGCGCGAATAAAAAGTGGGGCACCCACCCGCAACCACGCCGATAACGACGCCACACCAACCACATTGTTAACAGAAAGCAGTTTACGCCCCACTACCCACCACTTACCTGCTAAAAACCATCCAGATTCAACCTGGTCGCCAGACTTAGCGCGTTGACCTGCAATTTTATGTCGCCAGAGCCAAACTTTCGGAGATACCAACAACGACCGCAGATAAGAATTCCTCCATCCCAATAGCTAAGTGGGGGAAAGTGGAGACTCGGGGTGGGGCAAAGTGGGTGAGATCTTGTGGAGACGATTCACGTCTAGAAAAACAAAAAAGTGAGGGCAAGCCATCGCTGGCTTGCCCTCACTTGTTAATTCTTGAGGCTTATCCCCTAACGCCCCTCGAAGCGGCCACGGAAACGCGATTCCAACGTGGAATCACCAGAGGAGCCACGGCTACCCGAGGTCCCTCGACGACTCTTTGCCGCCCCGGACTTAGTCTTTCCAAAGCTCAGCCCCGAAGCAGAACTAGCCTTCTCCTGCTTACCGGCGCCGGTCAGAGCCCAAACGCCGGAACCGAACATAAGGCCAAAGCCGGCAACCGATAACACAATGAACCAATTGCTCACAGAGAAAAGAGCGACGCCGCCAATCAACATCAGCAGACCGAGGAGCATGAGCGCAAAAACCTGGATGGAAAACCCACGAGGTGCGCTGTTTTCCTCCGGAAAGCTGAACGCATTTCCGGCCATCGTCGAACTAAATTTAGGATCCTCAGCGTAGAGTGCAGACTCGATTTCGTCGAGCATCCGCTGTTCGTGCTCAGATAGTCCCACAATTCCTCCATCGCCTACTTGAGCATTGCCCACCGCGATACTGGCGAGCCTTGACCCCTCAACTAACAATGCCGATACAACAAAGTTAATTACAGGCCACGTGCTGCTAACGCGGCGTCCGTTAGCTTCATTCTTACCCCTTCAACGGGCGACTCACCTCTATTGTTCCATGAATCCGAACAATCCCCCATTTATTTAGGAAAGCAACGCTCTAACACGCCCCCACCGGCTTACGCAGCTGCGGGCAGAACACCCAGCTCAGCCCGGACAGCCCCCAAGAATGCACAACTTAATTCCCACAGCTCCTGCGCCCGCCGAGAGTCAATGCGACGCGAAATACCCAACCGGACTTCCTCACGCAGTGCGGTGAACTGCTCGAACTTGGTGACCCAGCTATCAAATTCGGGCTGCTCTTTCTTTAAACGCAACCAGGCACTCTGTGTTGCCGAACGACGACGCTTAACTACCGAGCCCGAACGAGCGCCCGAGCCAGAACCCCCAGCCACCGACACATCGTCGCGATTCAACAGCGCGCCTGCGCAACGCAGCGCCGCACAGTAGGAAAGCTCCAACATCTCATCAGAGCTGGCATTCCGAGCATTCGCTAGCAGAGCCTCTGCCCGCCCCAGCAGCTCCAGCGATTGCCTTGAGACACCGACCGGGGCGACCGAACCCGACTGCGAAATCGCCCTAAACTCCACCACGTTCGACCTTGCCACCACCCTGCTTCTCCTTTCACACAGCATTCACATGAGCACGGATTTTCCGCTTCTCCTTAGCGGGATTGACTGCAATCTATCCCCAAGCCCGGACTACGCCATGCGCACTTTCGCACACCTGTTCGACTCGATGTTATTGCAGTAATCTCACAACTAAGTTCGTCCAAGTCGCTAATCTGGTCACTGTGAAATACAGCGTGGTTCCGATGACAGCAGGAGACTTCAATCTCCGCCTGCAAGAAGCAGTGGCTCTCTACATCACCGCGATGCAGTACAACCCCGCAATCTTGCCCGGTCGTCTCCACGAATGGCAGAAGCAAACCACTCAACCCGGCTTCATGGCTGCTGCAGCCATAGCTCACCCCAAAGAGCTCTCCCCTGCCCAGGCTCTCCGCGACCCGCGCTGCAGGTTGGTTGGCATCGGCTACTGCCGTACAGGATTGGACACGCACTGGTGGTATCGCCAGGTAAGAGATGGACTGCTCATGGACGGGCGCTCGCTACCGGACGTCGTCAAGCTCTTGGGCAACTACGCCGAACTGTCTGAGATTCACATACACCCCAGCTTTCAGGGGCGGGGACTCGGTAAACGACTGCTCCGCGAGTTGGTCGATTCCCGCCCAGAGACGCGAGTTCTGTTGTCAACCCCGGAATACCCGAATGAGGCCAATAGGGCATGGCAGCTCTACCGCCAATTTGGTTTCAAGGATGTTTTAAGGAACTTTTATTTCACAGGGGACTCCCGTCCCTTCGCAGTTCTAGGAGTAGATCTTCCCCGTGACATCATCACCGAGTGAACCTTCCACACCACGTCGACGGCTTTCGCCTCTGCGCATTGCCACAGCAATGGCCGGAATTGCCGCCATCTTGCCGCTCAGCGGCTGCTTTGACGCACAGGCTGGCATTACCATTTCCGGCGACGACAGGGTCTCGGGCACAATTCACGTAACACCCACGGAGGAAGTCCGTTCCCAATTTGAGCAGTGGCAAGTACCGGAAGATCTCTCCGACCGCGTCTCGCAGGGAGTAATCGACTCCTCCACAGGAAAGATGGAAGTCTCGTTCAACGAGCTGCACTTCATTGAACTCACCGATACGCTCCGACAGCTTTCCGACGATCGCGTAGACATCGACCTAGACCGTACCGGTGGCGGCAAGATTTCGATGAACGGCCACATGGATTTGACTCACCTGCCCGGCGCGAAGGTTGATTTCGTCGTCGCGTTCCCGGAGCAGGTTACTGACTCCAATGGCCGCCAGACCGAACCGAACAAGGTGGAATGGCAGCTCGCCAGTGGCGAGAACCATAATGTATGGGCTTCGTCGCCGGCTGGATCCACCAAGCGGAATCAATTCCTATTATTTGCCGGTGTGACCACAGCCGCCGGTGTCCTAGCCTCAGTGCTAGGTGTCCTGTGGGCGCGAAGAGTTCGCGACATGCAGGACTTTTAGCAATTAAAAACCGCCGCGCAGCATATCCTGGCCGGTGCCCCATTCGGGCGCCATGCCGAGGTTGTGCAAAACTTCCTGGGAGGCGCGAGCGAAGTTCATAGTCATAAAGTGCAGCCCCGGCACGCCTTCGGCGATGAGCCGCTCTGCCATGTTGGTCGAAAACTCGATACCAATCTTGCGAATCTCATCTTTATTGGCCTGCTCGTCACCATCTGCTGCCTTAACCAGGCGTTCCTCCAAATCGGATGGCAACTGTGCCCCGGAGAGCTCAACCTGCCTGCGCACTGAGCGCAGCGATGTAATCGGCATCAGCCCCGGAATGATGGGCTTGGCACCGTGCACTGGGTCGGCTTCCACCAGGCGGTCTCGAAGGCGTAAGTAGTGCTCAATATCGAAGAACATCTGCGTAATCGAGTATTCGGCTCCCGCGCGCAGCTTGGCCAGCGTGTACTGCGTGTCATGGTCCAAATCCGGCGAGCGGTAGTGTCCCTCCGGGAACGACGCAATGCCGATTTCAAATTTCTCGAACTCCGGCTCGGCCTTAATCAGCTCAATCAATTCGCTGGCGTAGTGCAGACCGCCCTCGGTCTCCACCCAAGGGCCAAGCGGGTCTCCCGGTGGGTCACCACGCAGAACGAGCAGATTCGTCAGCCCCGCGCTGAGATAAGAGCGCAGGATTTCCCGCAGCTCGTCGACAGTGTGCTCTACCAATGTCAGGTGCACAAGCGTTGTCAGCGGCTGCCTCGAAACGCGCTGGGCGATTCGCAGGGTGCGGTCGCGGCTAGAACCACCGGCGCCGTAGGTCACGGATGCAAAGGAGGCACCAAGATCATGGAAAGCCTCAGCTGCTCGGAGAAGACGTTCCTCGGCCGCGTCGTCACGCGGGGGCATGAACTCGACCGAGAAGGGAATACTGCCCGCGCTCGGCATTGAAAGCGCCTGGCGGATTGTCACTTGGCGGCCTGGCGACAGTGGCATTGTTGAGGACATAGTCACTCATACTAAGCGGTGTCCTATTCTTGAGTCAGCATTACCCGTCATCGACGAGAGGCTCACATGAGCGAAGAACTGGATTTGGCCGCGCTACAGCCCCGCGAAGTACCAGCTACTGTTACCAAAACGCTGGAGAATTACCTCAAAAGCCGTGGCGACGATGTCGCGTCGGTCGATGCGGTGTACACCGAGGCCATAGATTCGCTCCACTCCTTCGTCCTCAATGGGGGCAAGCGCGTGCGTCCAGCCTTCGCCTGGCAGGGGTGGTTGGGGGCAGGCGGCCTCGAAGGCCGTTTCTCCCCAGCCGAGGATTCCCTGGCTGTGATGAACGCGGTGAGTGCCTTGGAACTCATTCAAGCCTGCGCACTCATTCATGACGACATCATCGATGACGCTGATACGCGCCGTGGCGCACCGACTATCCACAAGGTATTCGAGGCCAAGCACGAGGCCAATAGCTGGAATGGAGCCGCCGACCGCTTCGGTATTTCGGCCGCAATCCTCATTGGCGATGTTGCTCTGACCTGGGCTGATGACATGATGCACTCTTCAGGCCTCAGCTCGGAGGCGCTAACCCGCGCACTTGTCCCCTGGCGGGCGATGCGCACTGAAGTACTTGGCGGCCAACTGCTCGATATCACGGCCGAAGCCAGCCGGGACAGTCGCGTCGAGACCGCTGAGAAAATCAATCTGTTCAAGACCGCCGCCTACACCATCGAGCGGCCGCTCCACATTGGTGCCGCGATTGCCGGCGCCCCAGCGGAATTGGTTGAGGCCTACCGCAGCTTCGGCCGCGACATTGGTGTGGCATTCCAGCTCCGCGACGATCAGCTGGGCGTTTTCGGCGATCCCGAGGTCACGGGCAAACCCGCCGGCGATGACCTCCGCGAGGGCAAGCGAACCGTCCTGGTCGGCCAGGCTTTGAGCCTCTACCGCGATTCCGCACCTGAAAAGGCCCGCTTTATCGATGAACGCCTGGGAGCGGTCTCGTCTGCTGCAGATATTGATGAGCTACGAAATCTCATCGCTGATTCCGGCGCTGCCAATGCCGTCGAACGTGAAATTGACCGCCTGACCAGCCGCGCTTTCTCCACTATCGAGAATGCCGACCTGCCTGCAACGTCGCGCGAGAACCTCATTGCTATGGGCGTTCGCGCCACCGCTCGTCAGCATTAGACCAGGTGTTGCGTAGTCATGCCCGCTGCTTCCCCCACTCGTGCCCCCATTAATTCCCCGCGTCTGCGACGTGCGGTCACTCGTCCTCATAAGGGCTCCAAACCACGACTGACCATCATCGGCGCAGGCCTGTCCGGACTTACCGCCGCGCTCTACGCCATCGCCGATGGCTACGATGTCACCGTTGTCGAGCGGGGAAGTTTCGTCGGCGGACGCTGCGCCAGTGAACCCATCACAGTCGATATCGACGGGCAATCGCTCACCGCAGTCTTCGACACTGGCGCAACTGTATGGACCATGCCCTCGCTTGTCGACGATGCCCTCGCCGCCGTCGGCCTCTACGCGCGCGATATCGACCCGGGTTTTTCGGCCTCCCCAATCACGCCCACCTATCGTGCGGAATTTGCCACCCGCGGCGGACTCGACGTGTTTTCCAACGAAGACATGATGGCCGATGAACTCGCGCGCTTCGGTGCCTCTGACTCCACCGTCGCCGGTTACCGCAAACTTCGCACGTGGCTGCAAACTCTCTTCAATGCCTGCTTCGAGAACTTCATGTCCCGCAGCTTTGACCGCGTTACAGACCTATTCACCGGGCCCGGCGCGCTTCGCGACCTCACTACGCTCCTCCGACTCGGTGCCTTCGGCGCCCTCGAACCTAAGATTCGTGCCTTCCTCGGAGATAATGATCTCGCTCGCGTTTTCAGCTTCCAGGCGCTTTACGCAGGTGTACCTCCTGCTAAAGCCCGTGCGGTCTACGGCTGCATTTCCCACATGGATACCTCGATGGGGGTTTACTATCCGCACTCCCCCGCATTTGGTTCGGGTATAGGCGCCGTCAGCGAGTTGCTCGCCGAGGCCATACGTCGAGCTGGCGGAACCATCGACTTCGGCGTTGATGTCACTGGGCTGAAAGTCGACGAGGCAGGCTTTGTCTCCGCCATCACCACGGCAACTGGCGAGCGTCCCACCGATGCCGTCATCGCTACTACCGATTTACCTGTGGTGCAGAGCTGGCTTCACGACGCGAATACCTCTGCCGCCGGTAGCTTATCGAAGCGGCGAGGCCTTCGGAGCGTCGTAAAGCGGACGGGAGCGCGACGGCTGTTCCCAGTTCGATTTTCTCCATCGGCGGTGGTGGCGCACGGGCTGATTCCGGTTTCGGAGACTGCGACGTGGCCGAAGCGGCATCACCTGATTTCGTTTGGCGAAAAGTGGAACGAAACCTTTGAGGAGATCTCGTCACCGCGCCATGGAAAGCTAATGTCGGACCCATCATTGCTGGTCACCCGGCCTGCGGTGAGCGCGCCGGAGCGTATTGTCACAGATGCGAACGGCGTGCAGTGGGAGCCCGTCAGTGTGCTCGCGCCGTGCCCCAACTTGCAGTCGGCCAATCTGATCTGGTCACGAATCGGTGGGGACTACGTTGCGAAAATAACCGCTGAGCTGGAGCGGCGCGGACTGACCGGGATTTCTACGAAGTGGCGAGTCGGTCGGATCGATACCCCTCAGCAGTGGCAAGAACGCGACATGGGCGTTGGCTCGCCGTTTGGGCTGGCGCATCTGTTCCGACAGACGGGGCCGTTCCGTCCCCGCAACTTCTCTCCGAAGATGCCAAAGAATCTGACGCTGGCGGGATCGACGACGGTGCCGGGGGTTGGCGTGCCGACGGTCATGATTTCGGGACGACTTGCGGCACAGCGGTTTGAAACGCCTTAGCTCATGAATGTCTCCCGGATGTCTGCCGGTGGTCACTGACCAACTAGGATTAATGCATCAGCAATGTATCGATTGTTTAGGTTGACATGAATTTATCGCGGAGTGCTCAGCTGGGTGTCTACGGTGGCATCCTCATTGCTCTGGGCTCCTACGGTTCCGGTGCGAATCGCTACCGTGGCGGCCTTGTCCACGCTCTGGGACTCGACTGGATCACCTACGGTCACGGTCAGATTTTCTGTGAGATTGTGATTTGGGTAGGTATCGCCCTGCTGCTTATCTCGTGGCTGCGCATCGGGCGGGAACTGCTGTTCTCGAAGGGGACCATCCGGGACATTGTGGCCGGTTCTGCCCATGCTGGCGACGCAGCAGACGCTGCGGTTCCAGCGAACGCTGGCGGCGATGAGTCCACGTTGCGTCGGTTCAATTCAATCCTGATGGCCTGGGCAATTCCCCTCGCGCTGGCCGCACCGCTGTTCTCTCGCGATGTCTATTCGTATCTCATGCAGGGCGCGATGGTCCGCGATGGGTTTGATCCCTACACCGAGGGAGCTGCAGCTAATCCAGGGCCGATGCTGCTGGAGGTATCCGCAGATTGGCGGAATACCACCACCCCGTATGGCCCGCTGCATCTGGGAATTGGCGAGGTCATCACGCGGATTGTAGGCGACAACATCACCGTCGGCGTGATTCTCTACCGCATTGTGTGTCTGCTGGGCTTCGCCGCCATTGTCTGGTCGATCCCGCGAATCGCCCGGGAGCTTGGAGCAAATCCGGCTTTCGCACAGTGGCTCGGTGTGCTCAATCCACTGGTGCTACTGCATCTGATTGCGGGTATGCACAACGAGGCACTGATGGTCGGATTGGTCAGCCTGGCACTAGTCGCCGCACTGCACATGGAGCACATGCGGGGTGGCCTGGTCGCTGCTGTCCTCATCGGAATCGGCGTCGCGCTGAAAGCCACCGCTGTCCTGGCGCTGCCCTTCGTCGTGTGGATTGTGTTGACCAGGCGCCAGCCCATCGCCACGGTTCAAGAGATGCTGCGCAAGATTCCGGCGATTGCCGGTGTGGGCATCGTGTTGGTCGCAGTCTGCGTCGGCACGCTTGCAGTGGTGACCTGGCTGACCGGCTCGAGCTGGGGCTGGATTTCCGAGATCAGTGGCAATACCAAGGTGATTAACCCCCTGGCAGCACCGTCAGCGGTCGCTGGTGTGATCTCGGGCGTCATGGCGTGGTTCAACGACGACATCGGTTTCAATGTCATCGTCAGCCACACACGCGTGGTCTCCTCTATCATCATGCTGGTGGGACTCGTGATCTCCTGGTTCTACTTCCGAGCCACCCCTCGTAACAATGTCGCTGGCATGATTGCCGCTTACGTGGTGGCCTGCGTATTTAATGCCGTGGCACTTCCCTGGTACTACGCCAGCTTGTTGACTCCCATGGGAACGATTCGCCCGCCACGATGGGTGATTCAAGGCACCGTGTTGTTCACATTCATCCTGTCGCTGTCCTTCGCCGGCGGCGGCAATCACCGCTTCTACGACGTGCCCTGGATGGTTATCATCACCGTTCTCGGCTGGCTGGCCGTCGGCTGGCTGACCACTGGAAAGTTCAGCTGGAAGTACCCGTGGCGCGACGATAAAACCGCCGCAGACACGGATTCCACGGTAGCGCCCCTATCGCGGTCGACCGAGGTCGCATAGTTGTCCATGCCCACCCCACAGCCTCTCTCGACAATCGCGCTGCCACAGTCCTACGAGCTCTGCCGCGATATCATGGCCTCCCACGGTCGCACGTATTCCCTGGCCACGCGACTATTGGCACCCCGCCAACAGCGTGCGGTGTGGTCTCTCTACGCCTGGGCACGCATCGTCGATGACTACGTCGACTGCCCCGCCGAGGCCGACCGCTCCCCCACGCACATCGAAGCCACGGTCACACGTTTAAGCGAGCTTTTCCACTCAGCTGTCGTCATCGGTTCGCTTGACGACGTCCACCGCGACCGCGACCGTGCCGTCATCTCGGCGGCCGCACAGACTTTTCGCGACTACGACATTGATCCACAGCTCTCTGCGGACTTTGTTCACTCCATGTTGATGGACGTGCCCGACACATCGTGCCACATTGCGCATTTTGAAACATGGGAGCAACTCGACTCGTATATGTGGGGCTCCGCAGCAGTCATTGGCCTTGAGATGATGCCTATCCTAGGCACCCGCACAGGAGTCTCCCGTGAGGAAGCCACCCCCTACGCAGAGTGCCTGGGAAAAGCCTTTCAGGTGACAAATTTCCTCCGCGACATCGCCGAGGATTTTCGCCGTGGCCGTATTTACCTACCACTGAATGAGTGGGAGGCCTTCGGAGTGGGTACCGAGGAGATCGGCTACTGTGCCGCCACGGGACAGACGACCCCGGCGGTACGTCAGGCATTGGCCTTCTTCATCGCTCGCAACCGCGCACTCTATGCCGAAGCCAGCAGCGGCGTGGACATGTTGGAGGTGCCAGGGCGTCAGGCTATCCGTGCCGCGGAGATTCTCTACTCAGACATTCTCGGCGAAATTGAGCGCATGAACTACAACGTCTTTGCGCAACGCGCTCAAGTGGGACGCGCTCGAAAAGCAAAAATCGCCCTCCCGCTGCTTTTCACAGCAGTGGCCGGGCGATTACGACAGGAGCTATCGCGGGCGTAGGACGGCGAGCGTAGGACGCCGTCCGGGTCTTTACAACGCCATAGCCTGTGCGCGGCGCATTACTTCGCGTGCAAGGTGACCGTGCAGGGCGTCCACCGGACGTCCAGGCAGAGATTCATCTTCGGTGAATAGCCACTCCAGCGTTTCTTCTCGCGTGTAGCCGCCGTCGGCAAGCAATGCGAGTGCGCCAGGTACAAAACGCGCGACCTCATCATCTTCAAAGAAGCGGGCGGGAATTTGTGCAATGCCGTCGCGGTGGACTGCAATAAGGCGACCCTCCTGCAGCAACGCGTGAATTCGGGTGACGGTGACGCCAATGAGGTCAGCGGCATCGGGCAGCGCAAGAGTGGGTTCGTCGGCGCTCAGGACATCGTGGCAAGTTGGAATCTTTCTCACACTGGTCACTTTAGCGCGTTGGCCTTGCAGTAGGTACGTCCCCATATACTTATTAGAAGCAACTGATTGGAACAGGGAAGGCTGGTTTATGTCGCAGCTTGTCGAGGGGCAGATTCTCGATGGTCGCTACCGCATCGGAGCCACCATCGCACACGGTGGCATGAGCACCGTGTACTGCGCCACCGATTTGCGGCTCGATCGCAGGGTGGCCGCAAAGGTCATGGATCCGCGTTTTGTCGACGACGAGTCTTTCCGCATCCGCTTCGAACGTGAGGCCCGCGCGGTCGCGCACCTCAATGACGAGTCGCTCGTCAACGTCTACGACCAGGGCACGGACCCGGCGGGGCATGTTTTCCTCATTATGGAATTCGTCGACGGTGGGACCCTCCGCGAACTGCTCCGTCAGCGCGGTCCGATGCCTCCGCATGCAGCTGCCGTCGTGATGCGCTCAGTTCTACGCGCCCTATCGGTGGCGCATTCCCGCGGCATGGTGCACCGAGATATCAAGCCGGAAAATGTGCTGATTGCCTCGGACGGGCGAGTGAAGCTGGCGGACTTCGGTCTAGTGCGCGCGGCCGCTGATGCCAAGGTGACCTCTAACTCGGTCATCGTCGGCACCGTCGCTTATCTGGCTCCGGAGCAGGTCACGGGTGAATCCATCTCCCCTGCATCCGATGTGTATGCGGCGGGTATTTTGCTCTTTGAGCTGCTTACCGGCACCACGCCATTCATCGCCGATTCTTCGCTCGGCGTTGCCATGAAGCGATTGAACGAAGATGTCCCGCCACCCTCGGAGTTCATCGACGGCGTTCCCGAGGAGTTCGACGAGTTGGTCGCCCGCGCTTGTTCCCGCAGGCCGGAGGATCGGTTTGAGACGGCCGAGGAATTCGGTGACGCACTCGAAGACATTGCGGACAAACTCGCGCTGCCACCATTCCGCGTGCCGTCGCCCGTCAATTCAGCAGCCGCCAACGCTGCCGCCATGGAGGGGCTCACAGAGGACTTCCACCGACCGGGCAACGACCATTTCGATGACAGACACGGCACCGCAGAGACGGCACCCGAGCGCTTCGGTCACGACGGCTATGGCTTCTCGACGGACGCACCCGGTAGCCCCGTTTCTTCCCGACCACCGGGACCACCAAACGTTTTCGATGATTTCGACGACCCGGATGCGGGGCGGACACGCACTTTCGATCGCTATGACGAGTACAACCCCCCTGGCTGGGAATCCCCGGAGCCGTCTGGTGGAGCTCTCGTACCAGCCGACGTTCCAGGCGCTCCGGAATATCCGCTGCCGCCGGACACTCAGGGCCCACAGCACCCACAGCATCCGCAGCCGCGATCTGCTCAGACTCAGACGCCTAAGAGCCGTCGAGCTACCCGACAGCGGACGCGCCGTGGATGTGCATTGTGGCTGATTATCGCCCTGGTTGCCACGTTGGGCATGGGGCTTGGCGCGTGGTGGCTGGGCTCTGGCCGTTATGGCGAAGTGCCCTCTATCACTGGGCTGTCGCAACCACAGGCGATGACCGCAATCAGTGAGGCGGGCTTTGAACCGGTGGTTGATGAGCGCTACGACAACGATGTCGCAGTGTCCCAGATTATTGGCTCGGACCCCCTGGCTGGAGCGCGGGTTGTCCGCGGTGATGATGTTCGCGTACTGGTCAGTCTCGGCCGCCCGACTGTGCCCGCATATCCCGCGAACCACTCAAAGGAAGTGTTCAGCGCTGCCCTAGCTAAGCGGACGTTGAAAGAAGAGGTCGGAGACCCCGTCTTTTCCGATGATGTCTCCACCGGCGGCTTGGTCTTTGCGGTTCCTGCTCCAGGACAGACCGTCGAGGTTGGCTCAGTTGTGACTGTGCATTACTCCAAGGGGCCAGCACCGGTGAAGGTGCCAAAGATCGTGGGGCTTCAAGAGGATGAAGCTCGTGAGCTGTTGAGCAAGGCCGGGCTGGAGGTCCGAGAAGTATCGGCGGAGTTCTCCTCCTCTGCTGAGCCGGAAGAGGTTCTTTCCGTGTCTCCTGAGGAAGGCACTGGCCTCGAACGCGGTAGTTCTGTGACGTTGACCATTAACAACGGCATCGAAGTGCCCAATGTCGTGGGCAAGTCGGAGGATACTGCTCGCCAAATTCTGCAGCGCGAGGGCATTGAGGTAAGCGAAGTAAAGGACGCGTCCTCCTCCTCGCGCGACTACGGCCGTGTCGACGCAGTCTCACCGAGTGCGGGTCGTCTGGTTAACCCCAATGATGCGACTGTCACGCTGACCGTATCCAGAGCAGTGAAGGTTCCGCAGCTGCTGGGTAAAACTGTTGCGCAGGCACGTCGTGAAGCGGAGAAACAGCATCTTCAGCTCGACATCGACGGCTCTGCGAACGAGAACGATCGCATCGTATTGCAGTCACCCCGACCGGGCGCTAAGGCCACGGCGGGTGACAGCATTTCGGTCAGCACTCTGTAAAAAGTGCGGCGCGCTAATGAGTGCGGCGGTGCACTAGCTGGGCTAGTTGTACCTAGCTGAGCTGGATGCAACTAGTTGCGCAGCATCTCGGCAACCAGGAAGGCCAGCTCCAGCGACTGCTGAGTGTTCAAACGCGGGTCACAAGCGGATGCGTAACGGCCTGGCAGGTCGACATCGGAAATGTCCTGCGCGCCACCGAGGCACTCAGTGACATCTTCGCCGGTCAGCTCCACGTGGATACCGCCCGGGTGCGAACCGATCGAGCGGTGCACCTCGAAGAAGCCCTGAACCTCGTCGACAATGCGGTCGAAATGGCGGGTCTTGTAACCATTGGAGGCCGAGTAAGTGTTGCCGTGCATCGGGTCGCACTGCCAAATGACCTTGTGACCAGAAGCTTCCACAGCCTCAACGATGGGAGGCAGCACGGAGCGAACCTTGTCATTGCCCAGACGCGAAGTCAGGGTCAGGCGACCTGGCTGGAAGAACGGGTCGAGCTTGTCGGCGTAAGCGACAGCCTCCTCCGGCGTGGTGGTCGGGCCAATCTTCACACCGACGGGGTTGCCAATCATGGCAGCCAGGTTGATGTGGAAGTCCTCAATGCCACGGGTGCGCTCACCAATCCACAGCTGATGCGCGGAGAGATTGAACAGCTCCTGGTTGCCATCGTTTTCAGAAAGGCGCAGCATAGCGCGCTCGTAGTCAACAACCAGCGCCTCATGCGAGCAGTAAATCTGCGCGGTCTGCAGGTTCGAGTCCGCAACACCACAGGCAGCCATGAACTGCAGTGCGTGATCAATCTCGCGTGCCAGGTCCTCGTAGCGGGCGCCAGCCGGCGAGTTGCTGACGAACTCACGGTTCCACTCGTGCAGACGGTGCAGGTCAGCGGTGCCCGAACCTGTCAGTGCACGTACCAGGTTCATCGCCGCAGAGGCATTGGCGTAAGCACGCACCATTCGAGCTGGGTCGTGAACTCGAGCTTCTTCGGTCGGCTCAACGCCGTTGACCATGTCACCGCGGTAGCTAAGCAAACCGTCGCCGTCGATATCCTTCGAGCGCGGCTTGGCGTACTGACCAGCGATACGAGCCATCTTTACGACCGGGGTGGATGCGCCGTAGGTCAGCACAACGGCCATCTGCAGCAAGGTCTTCACATTGGCGCGAATGTGCGGCTCAGTATTGGACTCAAAGGTCTCCGCACAATCGCCACCCTGCAACAGGAAGGCCTTACCATTAGCGACGTCGGCAAGCTCCTGACGAAGCTTACGAACCTCAGGCGCGACCACAATTGGCGGTACCGATTCGAGAATGCGACGTACGTTTGCAGCGGCGCGGGCATCCCAGCTTGGCTGCTGTAGGGCTTGGCGGGATACGACATCAGCAAAACGCTCAGCCATGTCGCCGGGAAGCGGTGGCAGATCGGGCAGGTCATCTACAGGGAGATCAATAGTCCAACTCACAGAAGTTCATTGTAGTGCCCCTGCCAGAAGGGTGTTAGTCAAGTCACCAAATATTCGAACTCCGCTGCTTAATCAAGCGGCAACTTCTGGGCAATCTTTTGAAACTTCAGCAGATTGTGCTGGGCATCTGCCAGCGCGTCGTGCTTACCTGCAGTCTGTTTCGGCAACCGTGGCTTGCCCGCCATCTCCCAGTACTGCTTGAGTTCACGGGTATAGCGCGGCATAAACTGCGGCAGCTTGGTCATATCGCCCCAAAGCTGCACCAACGCAATGTGGTCGTAGGCGCCTACCCAGGCCCACAGCTCTGGGCTGCCCGTACCGGGTTCGGTGAAAAATGCCAGCAGTTCCTCGCGGATCGTGTCCCGGTTCTTCCACAGCGGAGATGAGGGGTTGGGCAGCTGATTGAGCACATTGGTCCGAACCCACGGCCCGGCCTTGCTCTCATTGAACTCGGTAGACACCGCGTAGTACTCGCGGCCATCCTCAGCTACGACACCGATGGAGACAAGATCAATAGTCTTGCCGTCTTCAATAAACTCGGTGTCATAAAAATAACGCACGGTGTGGAATCCTCTCCAGCCTCGGCCTCGCGTCGGCTACCTCGCGACCAAAAGACCGTGGAGCCCTACCGAGCAAATCTTACCCATGCACCGAATCGCCATAGGAAGTGTGCAGCCCCACTGTCGCGAAAACTATCTGCGCCTAATTATTCTAGCGAGCGCGTCGAAACCAGCGACGAGGGGTCGGCTTCGGCCCCGGAGCCGGCGTGGTCAGCTCTCCACCCGGCTCGGTTCCCGCTGGATAGCCGGTGCCGGCCTCCAAGGACTTCTTCACATCAGTCGCGTAAGCATCGACATATTCCTGGCCCGAAAGCTTCTGAATTTCCTTAATCAGGTCATCCGTCAGTGCCCTGGCCGCTTCATACTCATCGCTGTACTTGGCTTTGTACTCCGACGGATCAATCGGATCGCCGATAATCGTGCCGACCTTCACCGGACGAGGAATCCACGAACCAATCGGGTTGGCCTTCTCCGTATCAATCATCGCCATTGGGAACACCGGCACACCGGCCTCCAGCGCGACACGTGCCGCACCGGTTTTACCGCGGTACAGTCGACCATCCGGACTACGGGTGCCTTCCAAGGAAATGCCCAGCAGGTCACCGCGTGACAGCACCTTCAAGCCGGCGTTCAGCGCATCGCGAGCTGCATCACCAGAGGTACGGTCAATCGGCACCTGCCCCACCGAGGAGAAGAAAAACTTCTGGATACCGCCGACAAAGCCCGGCGTGGTGAAGTACTCTGCCTTCGCCAAGAACGTCAGCTGACGGCGGCAGACCAGTGGGAAGAAAAAGTGATCCATCACAGCAAGGTGGTTCGACGCCATCAGCGCTGGACCTTCCTGAGGAATCTTCTCACCACCGATGTAGTACGGGCGATTATAGATCCGCAGCCAAGGGCCAATGAGGATGTACTTAAAGAACTTGTACCAGCGATTATTCACAGTTTAAAACTATACAGGTTCAGGTGGTCCGACGATCCATCTCCGCAGCCATTCCCCCACCTTTTCGCGGGCGAATTCCCCTGCAATCCCCCAATTGACGCTTTACGACGATGCCGCGCCCTCGGCAGCCACAACGCTGCGCGCAATATCCGCCGCACCGATCAACCCAGCATCCGCACCTAGTTCAGCGACCCGCACATCCGCTACCGGACGATAGCCAGCGCCGGTGAGATTGCGGGCAAACTCGGCCTTGGCCTTGTCCAGGTATAGATCAGACGCCGAGGCAACACCGCCACCGATAACAATCAATTCCGGATCAAAGACATCGCCCACCATCGACAGGCCACGCCCCAGCCAGGTAGCAAAGTCATCAATCGCAGCTAGAGCCAATTCATCCCCCTGGCGAGCAGCCGAGACGACATCGGTACCAGTTACCGAGCCGGCCACGAGTCCGTCGGTAAGCCGCGAGAAGTAGCGACCGGATTCAGAGAGTTCCTGAGCGGTGGTAACCAACGCCGTACCCGAGCAGTAACGCTCCAAGCAACCACGCTTTCCGCAGGAGCAAGGTCGACCATCCGGCACAACGGTGAGGTGGCCGAATTCCGGCGCCGTGCCGTACGCGCCACGGTAAATCTCACCACCCTGCATCATCGCGCCGCCGATTCCCGTACCCAGCGCAAACAGCACCCAATTATCCGCACCGCGAGCCGCACCAAAGCGATACTCACCCCAGGCGGCCGAGTTGGCATCGTGCTCAAGCTGCAGCGGACATGGGAGAAGCAAGGATAAACGCTTGACGACGTTCGCATCGCGCCACGGCAGATGCGGGGCAAAACGAACCGTCTGGCGGTCAGAATCCAAAAAACCAGCTACAGCTAAACCGATGGCGCTGACATCTGGAAAGCGTTCAACCAAGCGCTCGGATGTCTGGACAATGCCACGTTCAATGGCATCCACACTGCCGTCAGAACTAGTCTGAACTCGATACAGCACCTGCCCATCAGCGCTGACCACTGCAGCGCGCAGGTTTGTTCCACCAATATCAAAACCGATAGCCGGGCGATCAGCGGCGTCGGACTCGTCTGAGCTCGGATGAATCGGAATATCGGTGGACATAACAGTTGATTATAAAGGGATTGCGCAGGTTCGGAGAATTCGGCGAGCCCGAGCAGCCATGACCTCCCAGGTCCACGACTGCACAACATGCTCCCGACCACAGGCTCCCATCGCCGCCGCGCGCTCCGGATTATCCAAAATCTCAACCAGCCCGGTGGCGACGCTGCGCTTCGAGGCCCCGTCGACAACGATGCCAGTTTCGCCATCGATAACTGTCTCCGGGGCGCCACCAGACTTGCCAGCTATGACAGGGACACCGCAGGCCTGTGCTTCCAAGTAGACAATGCCGAGGCCTTCTACATCGAGGCCACGTCCGCGGGTTCGGGCGGGCATGGCAAAAATGCTGGCCGCATTGTAATAGGCGGGGAGGTCATCATAAGAGACCTTGCCGGCAAAAATGACCTGCTCGGAGACCCCGAGCTTTACTGCCAGCTTTTTCAATTCTCGGTTCAACGGACCAACGCCCACGATCAGCAACCTGGCATCCGGGTGCTGCTCAAGAACCTTAGGCATGCTGCGAATCAGCATATCTTGGCCTTTTCGGCGCACTAGCCGAGAAATACAGACGATAAGCGGCTGGGACTCACCGATTCCGTGGTGCTGCCGGATCTTCTGTCCCGCCTCGGGGTCCGGAGAAAATCGCTCGATATCGACACCGGAAGGCAGGCGTTCAAATGCTGTTTGCGGACCAAAGGCTGCCGCAAATCGACCACGGGTGTAGCGGGAAATATAGGTCACAACATCGGAGCTCTTACCAATGCGCCTCAGCATCTGGCGGGCCAATGGCAGCATCGACCAGCCCACTTCATGTCCGTGAGTGGTAGCAACGATGCGGGTGGCACCTGCGCGACGGCATGCGTCGGCAAGCAAACCAAGTGGCGCGGCGGCACCAAACCATACGGTGTCAATGCGTTCGGTGCGAATAATCTGAGCGGCGCGACGAGCTACGTGCGGCAGTGGCAGCAGCACGGAATCACGCATGCGGTAAACACGGTACGGTAGCGACTCGTCGTAGGCGCGGAGCTTTTCCTTCGGAGCTCGCGAGGACGCGAGGACTACGAGGTTCTCCGGATCCAAACGAGCACAGAAATCACGCAGGTAGGACTCGATTCCACCATCGCGAGGCGGGAAGTCATTCGTAATGAGCAGTACGCGCGCAGACATGGAGCCGAGTTTATCTACCTTGACTAAAAGGACGCGAGGCCACCTGCCGCTAGTTAGAAGCGGACAGCGCCTTGGTACGGGCCACCCTGGTCGATGGAAACGACCTGGACTGGAATACCGTAGTCGGAAGCATGGACAATCTGACCATTGCCGATGTACATGCCCACGTGCGTGATTCCCGGGTAGTAACCGATGATGTCGCCCGGCTGCAGCTGGTCGCGGCTCACCGGAGTACCACCGGCGAGCTGCGCCTGCGAGGTCCGCGGGATGGACTTACCAATCTGCTGGTACGCCCAGTACATCAGACCCGAGCAATCGAACTCAGAGGGACCAGCAGCTCCCCACGAGTACGGGGAGCCCAGCTTCGACATCGCGGCATCAACTGCGGCGGAAGATCCGAGCAGTTTATCCAGCCCTTCGGTAATTGGGTTGTTCTTGGAAATCCAGATTTCCCGCTGTTCGGGGCTCAGCGAATCAACCATGGACTTGACATGCTCGGCGCGCTCATCAAATTCGGCGCTGCGCTTGTCCAAATCATCGCGACGCTTAGCCAGGTCATCGAGCTGCTTGCGGATATCGCCCTGCAGACGCAGCGCATTGGCCTTACCATCCTCAGCATCCTTGCGGGCTTGCACCGCACGGCTGACGACTTCATCGTTGTCGCGGAACATCTTGTTGATGTAACCGGCACGGTCGATAGCGTCCTGAGCACTGGCAGATCCCAGGGCGGCCGACAATGGGTCGACGATTTCACCACGCATCCGCTTCTTCGCGAAGTAAGAAATCTCACCAGAGAGCGCCTTGAGGTCATCCTGTGCTCGGAGAACCTGATCCTCAGAGTGCTTCAGCTCCCCCTCGGCGTGCCGGAGTTCCTCTTCCTTGGCCTGAACCTGGGAATCCAGCTCGGTAACTTCCTCAGAAACCGCTTCGGTATCCCGAGAAATCCTCTCCAGCTCTGCAATAATGCCGTCTGCAGTAGCCAGATCCGGGGCTGGCTGTTCATCCTGTGCAGACGCAATCGGCGCCAAACCTACGGCGCCAAAGGTTAGCCCAGTCACGACCGTAAGCCCGACTACACCGCGACGAGAGTTGTGGCGACGACGAGAGACACGGTGACGCGACAAATCCAAACCCTTTTCAAGTTGTGTATTCAAATTTCTTCCCCGAAAAACAAAACATCAAACCACTTGACGCATTCGAGCAAATTGTAGCAGCCTTGCCGGGGAACAACACACCGACAAACCGCCAGCACAAAGGGGTATCCAAAGGGAGTAACCAGGATAGCCCTTCGACTCCACGCATTGCGTAACCGCAGTAGAAAAACAAAAATGAGGCGAGCACCCCTATAGTGCTTTACGACGCGCATAGCGTCAGCACCCGGGCGCTCGCCTCAGTGCCCCCTCACTCAAAAGAGAGCCAAGGCTCTGCGGGGCATCAAGGCCCCGCAGGTTGTCATCCGTTCAAACAGATTAGAAGCGGACGAAGTTGTGAACCGGCATGTAGTTCATCGGAGCTTCCTTGACGACATCGCCGGACTGCGGAGCGTGAATCACGTTGCCGTTGCCGGAGAAGATGCCGACGTGGGTAGCGCCAGAGTAGAAGGAAACGATGTCACCCAGTGCCGGGCTGGAGACCGCGGTACCCTGGGAAGCCTGCGCCTGGGAGGTACGTGGGATCGACTTACCGACCTGCTGGTATGCCCAGGAGGTCAGACCGGAGCAGTCGAAAGAGTTCGGACCGGTAGCGCCCCACACGTACGGGGAACCGATCTTGGAACGTGCAGCGGAGACGATAGCCGAACCAGTGGACGGTGCTGCAACGTTTGCAACGCTGCCGGAGGTAACCTCACCTGCGATGTCGTTGAACTTGCCAACAACATCCTGCATACCTGCAACCTGCGGGGTATCGAAGCCGTTCAGTGCGCCCTGGATGTCGTTCAGCGGGTTAGCGTTAGCGGTCGGAACTGCGAGAGCGGTAACGCCGGCGACAGTTGCGCCAAATGCGACTGCGTTGCGTGCAAAGTTAGAACGGCGGTGGTGCTTGCCCATTGTTTTGAAACTCCAAAATCTTCCTGTTTAGCCGACCGGGTTAGCTGACGGGTTCGGAAGAATGGAAGACTTCCTACCCTCCGGGATTTCCCTTTGGGATTCACCCCATGGTTCGAGGTGGGTCCCCGGCTCGAATCTCCTGAGGCTCTCACTACTTAGACCCTCAGGACCTTCGATAAGGCTCTGTGTTTTCTTATCAATGACCGGCACCAACTCAGTGGCCCCGTTTCAATGTCTCGATAAGGTTACGAAATGGCATCAAGTTTTGTCTAGCCGTTTGTCCAGAAAACCGCTCGAGGCCCGGTTGTTACCATCGATAGAACTAAACCGTTACCAAGCTGTTACAACTAGACACTCCCCCTATAGCGGAATAGTAACAATTTGATAAACACGTCACTACCTGGCATTTTGAAGTCCGCCGAGAACTTTACACTTAACGCCTTAAAGTCGACACATTTTTATCGCGGGCTCAAAACGTGTTTTATGTCACACTCCAGCTTGCAACAGCTCAATTTGCTCAAGTTTCACAGTTTTAACACCACTAGGAGCGCTCAGCATAGGATTATTGACGTGGATTCAGGACAACAGCACTTCCCTCTCGAAGGCACCGTCGATGATTCTCTTTTCAACACCACCTTTGTCGTCGTAGACCTGGAAACGACCGGATTGAAGGCCAAAAACGACCACATCATTGAAATTGGGGCCATCAAAACCCGTGGCGGTAAGACAATTGGCACCTTTTCCAGCTTCATCGACCCCGGTATGGAGATCCCCGACCACATCACATCTCTGACCGGCATCACTACCGCCGATGTTGAAACCGCCCCACAGCTCGGCACAGTTATTACTCAGTTCCTCGAATTTGCCCGGGGAAGCGTCTGGGTTGCGCATAATGCCAAGTTCGATATTGGATTCCTCCGCCAGGCTTGCACAGATTTGGGCCTAGATTGGCCGAGCCCCAGTGTCGTAGACACTCTCACGTTGGCGCGTCGCGTCCTCGACCGCTCACAAGTTGGCAGTTTCAAGCTCTCACAGCTCGCACGGTACGTCGGTTCTCCGAATCGCCCCACCCACCGGGCGCTTGACGACGCAATCGCAACCGTCGACGTCCTTCACTACCTCATGGAGAGACTAGCTGGCGATGAAGTACAAACAGCGTCCGAGCTAGTGCACTACTCGCCCACCGTCGCTCCAGAGGTTCGTGCTAAACGGCACCTTGCCGATGGAGCTCCGCACACCCCTGGTGTCTATGTTTTTCGGTCAAGAAATGACGACCCCTTATATATAGGTACAGCTCTCGATTTGCGACGTAGACTTCTGCAGTATTTCAACGGCACTGATTCTCGTCGCAAGATTACGGAAATGGTCTCTCTAGCCGAACGCGTCGAGATCATCGAGTGCCCGCACGGCTTCGCTGCAGAAATCCGCGAGGCTCGTCTGATTTCTGCACTCCGTCCGCCCTACAACCGACAACGCACCGAACCAACCCGCGGCTGGTACATCGTCCCCACTAGCCCCGGTCGGCCTGCCAAAATTAGCCGGAAAGTCACCGACGCCCGCAGCCTAGGTCCGTTCCGCACGCGCGACACCGCTACTGCCATCCGCGACAGGTTCTCCGCGCTTAACGACGACTTTGCGATGACAACCGCCCAGATCTCCACCACCGGCGCCGACGAGATCGCAGACATGATCGCAGAGATATCAGCACTTGCCGAAGCACACCGCTTCCAACGCGCGGCAGTGCAGCGTGACCGCACCGCGGAGTTCATTATCAGCTTGGACAAGCAGCAGCGTTTGAGCATGCTTGCCGCCATCCCATCTCTGCAAGCCGCTTTCCCCGATGGCAATGGAGGCTGGCACCTAGCGGAAATTCGCTATGGCAGGTTGGCCGGCGCCAGCACTGCACCACGTGGCGCGGATATGAACTACATCATCGACCTCATGGAGAGTTCAGCCCAAACAGTCACTCCAGATGACTCCTTATATAAAGGAGCATCAATTGATGAACTCAGTATTATCTGGAAATGGCTGCAGCGCCCGGAGGTACGAATAAAGCCCACCGGAGGCGAGTTTTCCTACCCTAGGCTGGGCGCAGGAAAATACCTTCAGTGGGCAATTGACGCGCAGCAAGCACGTCGTGAAGCGCGACGCGAACCTTAACCCTTCATCGCCGCGGTAAGGATGTCCAAGCACAGCCCCGACTGGAGCGTTTCCTTGACCTCTTCAATGGAGTCGGCCATAGCTTCCTTTAGCGGACGGCCACTCAGACCACGCGAAATGGCGATTGCGGCGGCGGAGTTAAGGATGACTGCATCGCGAATCGGGCCTTCGAGCTCGCCAGCCCAAATGCGACGTGCAACATCAGCGTTGTAAGCAGGGTCACCGCCACGCAGCGCGTCAATTTCGGAGTACTCCATGCCATAGTCATGTGGATCGATGGCATCTTCGGCAACTCCACCGTTTTCCACAATAAAGACCTTGGTGGGGCCAGTAACGGTAATCTCGTCGAGGCCATCGCTTCCGCGAACCACCAGCGCGCGCTGACCACGGCGGGCGAAGGTGTCCGCCATCGTCTCCATCTGATCTTCGAAGGCACAGCCAATCAAGCTCGCCTGCGGGCGTGCTGGATTCGTCAGCGGCCCCAACAGGTTGAAGACTGTCGGAACCGCTAGCTCCTTGCGCACCGGCCCAGCGAAGCGCATGGCCGGATGAAAGCGCGCGGCAAAGAGGAAGCGCACGTAGAAATCCGGATGTTCCGGAGAAGTAACGAGACCGTCCTCAATGTCGATACCAAAGGCCTCCAGCATGTCAGCACCGCCCGACTTCGAGGAAGCCGCGCGGTTACCGTGCTTGAGCACCGGCACACCACTGGCAGCGATAACAATCATGGACATCGTGGAGATGTTGACGGTATTTGCGCCATCACCGCCGGTGCCGACGATATCGACTGCACCGCGCTCAATAACACCAGCGAGCTGTGGATCATGTACCGGGCGGGCAAATGAAAGCATGCCCTCAGCCGCAGCATCAAGCTCGGCAGCCGTAATCCCCTTGGCGAGGAGACCGAAAGCAAACGTTGCGGTCTGCACGTCCCCAGAAGCACCGGACATAATCTGATCCATGGCGAATCGAATGCCCTCACCGGAAACCTCGCGGCCAGCGCCAATCGTGGAGAGAACATGGCGCCAGTTCTCGACCGCCCTCTTATCGCCGATCTCGCTCATCGCCACTCCCTTCCACTAGATTGTCAAGTCTGTACTCGTACTTTATTAATACAACTGCACCTAGGTACTGCTGGTTATCCCGCCCACCAGGTGCGCCACATCACAGGTCTTTTAGAAAATCCCACAGTGATGTACGTAATAAGACAAGTTACCTCCCCCATAAATCCAGCGCATCACCAGGTCCACCTTTTGCGTTCGCCGAAAACCTCACCCCCATTGGGGCAGCTGGAAAGATACGATATTAAACAGAGCCGAACCTGCGATAAACTAGCCGACAACTGATGCCGCAGTATCGCTAACCCAGGTTCGCCGGAGGTGAACCTGGCAGTCCAGGGGGATGGACACCGCGCACCTCGGCACAACAAACCCCTCGAATTCACCCGCGTCGGATAAAGACTCCGGAAAGTTCCCAACAGGGGGAAAAATTAGTGAAATTCTCAGAAACCTTTCCTCGCGACCTGGGATTTTAGGAAATTTTATACAAAAACGGGGGTTGCAACGTGACTACTCCTTAAGAACAGTACATACTGTTAGATGTGACGAGCGCAGTTGAAAATCAAGGTATGACAGCACCACGTCGTGCTGCGACACTGAACCGACCGAATATGGTCAGTGTCGGCACGATTGTGTTCCTGTCTCAGGAATTAATGTTCTTCGCCGGCCTGTTCGCGATGTACTTCGTGTCACGCGCGAACGGCCAGGGCGAATCGTGGGATTGGGGTACCGGCCACCTCAATGTCCCGTACGCACTATTGATCACCGTGATCCTAGTGTCGTCTTCGTTCACTGCCCAGTGGGGCGTGTTCGCGGCCGAGCGTGGCGACGTTTTCGCACTCCGTAAGTGGTACGCACTGTCTACCGCCCTGGGTGCAATCTTCCTCGTCGGCCAGGCTTACGAGTACTTCACCCTGGTTAGCCACGGTCTGACCATTCAGAACTCCATTTACGGTTCGGTCTTCTTCATCACCACCGGATTCCACGCAGCCCACGTCCTCGCGGGTGTGCTGGCTTTCGTTGTGGTGCTTATCCGTACCTCAAAGTCGAAGTTCACCCCGGCACAGGCCACTGCTGCCATCGTGGTCTCGTACTACTGGCACTTCGTCGACGTCGTGTGGATTGGCCTGTTCATCACCATCTACTTCATCCAGTAGGCCGTATTGGCCGTCCTTTGTTCAGTACGGCCTACAGCCCATCCACTTTCCACGAACAGTCTTAAAGGGAAAAAGATGGAAAACACAACCTCCGAAACCAAGGACACCACGTCCTTGGCTGCGGCCCCAAAGTCAAAGGGCCGCCGCAAGATGCGCCGTACTGCCTCCGGCATTATGGCTATGGCTCTCGCCCTCACCGGCGCGGGCTTCCTCGCTAATGCTCTGACCCCTGATGCACAGACGGCTACTGCTCAGCAGGATGAAGCCGCAATGATTCAGCAGGGTAAGGAGCTTTACGACGTTGCTTGTATTACTTGCCACGGTGCCAACCTTCAGGGCGTTAAGGACCGCGGTAAGTCGCTGATTGGCGTCGGCGAAGGCTCGGTTTACTTCCAGGTTCACTCCGGTCGTATGCCGATGCTCCGCAATGAGGCTCAGGCAAAACGTAAGACCCCGCGTTACTCCGAAGAGCAGACGCTGGCTATCGCAGCCTACGTCCAGGCTAACGGTGGCGGCGCCGGCATCGTCCGCGACGAGGACGGCTCCATCGCTATGGAGTCGCTGCGCGGTAAAAACGCCGGCCCGAACGGTGAGCTTGACAAGGCTGACATTGCTCGCGGTTCCGAACTGTTCCGCCTGAACTGTGCCTCCTGCCACAACTTCACTGGTCGTGGTGGCGCACTGTCCAGCGGTAAGTACGCACCGGTCCTGGATCCTGCAAACGAGCAGGAAATCTACCAGGCCATGCTGACTGGTCCGCAGAACATGCCGAAGTTCTCTGACCGCCAGCTGTCTGCTGACGAGAAGAAGGACATCATCGCTTACATCAAGAACGCCAAGGAAACTCCGACCCAAGGTGGTTGGGGTCTCGGTGGCATCGGCCCGGTTACTGAGGGTCTTGCCATGTGGATTGTAGGCATTGTCGCTCTCGTAGCGGCCGCTCTTTGGATTGGATCCCGCCGATGAGTAATAACGAAAACAAGAAGTACAGCTCCGAAGAGCTGTCGAAGATGAGCAATGCGGATCTCGCTCGTCTGGGTGCTGAACTCGATGACGTGACCATTGCTTACCGCAAGGAACGCTTCCCGATTGCCAACGACCCGGCTGAAAAGCGCGCGGCTCGTGGTGTCGCCATCTGGCTGGCACTGTCGGTCATTCTTGGCCTGGCATTCATCGCCATCTACCTGTTCTACCCGTGGCACTACAAGGGTCACGGCGAAGAGGGTCTGTGGCTGTACACCATGTACACCCCACTGTTGGGTATCACCATCGGTGGCTGCATCGTCACCTTGGGTATTGGTGCAGTTAAGTTCACCAAGCGCTTCATTCCGGAAGAGATTTCGGTTCAGCGCCGCCACGATGGTCCGTCCGAAGAGGTCGACCAGAAGACCATCGTTGCTCTGCTAAACGATTCTTGGCAGACCTCTACCCTGGGTCGTCGCTCCGCTATCAAGGGCCTCCTTGGTACCGGCGCCGTCCTGGCTGGTATCGGCATGATCCTTCCGCTTGGCGGCATGATTAAGAACCCGTGGAAGCCGCGCCACGACGTTGACGTCACTGGTGACGGCACCCTATGGACCACCGGCTGGACTCTCGTCGAGAAGGGTCACAAGGTCTACCTGGGCCGCGACACCGGCGCTATTGCTGAAGAGGGCGAACACGGCTACACCACCAAGGGCGTTTCCCGCCTGGTTCGCCTCCGCCCAGAGGACCTGTCCGCAGGTTCCATGGAGACTGTCTTCCCGCTTCCAGAGGAGGACGTCAACGACGGCGACAAGTACTCGAAGGATGCTGATGTCTACGAGGCACACATGCACTCGATTCACGGCTCCCGCAATTCGGTTATGCTGATTCGCCTGCGTGCTCAGGATGCTGAAAAGGCTGTCCTGCGCCAGGGCCAGGAAGACTTCCACTACGGCGACTACTTCGCCTACTCAAAGATTTGTACACACATCGGTTGCCCTACTTCTCTGTACGAGCAGCAGACCAACCGCATTCTGTGCCCGTGCCACCAGTCGCAGTTCGATGCACTGCACTACGGCAAGCCAGTCTTCGGCCCCGCTGCTCGCGCTCTTCCGCAGTTGCCGATCAGCGTTGATGAGGAAGGCTACATGTACGCAAAGGGCAACTTTGTTGAGCCCGTCGGTCCGGCATTCTGGGAGCGTCAGTCATGAGTAATCCAACAAAACTAGCAACCGCTGCTAAAAATATGGATGACCGCTACACCCTGTCTGGCGGCATGCGTAAGCAGCTCAATAAGGTATTCCCTACCCACTGGTCCTTCCTGCTGGGCGAGATTGCACTCTACTCCTTCGTAGTCCTGCTCTTCTCGGGTGTTTACCTGACTCTGTTCTTCGACCCGTCGATGTCGAAGGTCATTTACGACGGTGCCTACGCGCCGCTCAACGGTGTCGAGATGTCTCGCGCCTACGAGACCGCCCTGCAGATCTCCTTCGAGGTTCGCGGTGGCCTGTTCATTCGCCAGATTCACCACTGGGGTGCTCTGCTGTTCGCCGTGTCCATCATGGCGCACATGTTCCGCATCTTCTTCACCGGCGCATTCCGCAAGCCGCGTGAGGCTAACTGGGTCATCGGTTCCATCCTCCTGCTGCTGTCCGTAGCAGAGGGCTTCATGGGTTACTCCCTGCCGGACGACCTGCTTTCCGGTGTTGGTCTGCGTATTATGTCCGCAATCATCATTGGTCTGCCAATTATCGGCACCTGGCTGCACTGGATGATGTTCAACGGCGACTTCCCGGGTGACATGATTATCCCGCGCCTGTACATTGCACACGTGCTGATTCTCCCGGCCCTGCTGCTGGGTCTGATTGCCGCTCACCTAGCTCTGGTCTGGTACCAGAAGCACACCCAGTTCCCTGGCGCAGGTCGTACCGAGAACAACGTCGTCGGCGTTCGTATTCTCCCGATCTTCGCAGTCAAGTCCGTTTCCTTCGGTCTGATTACGTTCGGCTTCCTGGCGCTGTTCGCTGGTATCTTCCAGATCAACGCAATTTGGAACCTTGGCCCGTACAACCCGTCGCAGGTTTCCGCTGGTTCCCAGCCGGATATCTACATGCTGTGGACTGACGGTGCTGCCCGTGTCATGCCGCCGTGGGAGCTTTACCTGGGCTCTTACACGATCCCGGCAGTCTTCTGGGTCGCCCTGCTCTGTGGTATTTTGGTTGTCCTGCTCTTCGCTTACCCGTTCATCGAGGCGAAGATCACCGGCGACAACGCCCACCACAACCTGCTGCAGCGTCCGCGCGACGTGCCGGTTCGCTCCGGCCTGGGTGCCATGGCTCTGGTCTTCTACACCCTGCTGACTCTGTCCGGTGGTAACGACCTGATCGCATACCACTTCCAGATTTCGCTGAACGTGATGACCTGGGTTGGCCGTATCGGTCTGATCATCCTGCCTCCGATCGCTTACTTCGTCACTTACCGAATCTGCATCGGCCTGCAGCGCTCTGACCGCGCCGTCCTGGAGCACGGCATCGAGACGGGCATCATCAACCAGCTGCCTGATGGTTCCTTCATCGAGGTCCACCAGCCACTGGGTCCGGTCGACGAGCACGGCCACGCCGTTCCGCTCGAGTACCAGGGTGCTTACGTCCCGAAGACCATGAACGAACTGGGCGCCGCTGGTAGCCCGGGTCGCGGTAGCTTCTTCAGCCCGGACTCCCCGGAGATCGCCGAAGAGGCAGCTCGTATCGAGCACGAGAACCACGAGCAGCAGGCTCAGATGTTCCGTGACCTCGAAGCTCAAAACGCTGAAGAGCGTCGCCAGCTCGAGCAGTAAAACTCCGCGGTAGGTTTTCTACTGCGCTCAAATAAGACCACCCTGGTCCGCATCCACTTCGGATGTTGACCGGGGTGGTTTTTTGTTCCCCAGATTTTTCCGCGCTCGCCTTGACCCCCACATATGTCGGATACCAAATCTGCTGTTTACCAGTACTAAAATGGACATATGTCTACCAGTCCCTCCCCCACCACCGATCTTTCGAACAACGCCACACAGCTTGTCGCCAACGGTGTCAATTTCGACTACGAGGCCACGCCTGTTCTGCGCGATGTCTCGCTCACGCTTTCCGACGGCGATGTCCTCGGTCTGGTTGGAGACAACGGAGCCGGCAAGTCCACACTTCTTTGGCTACTATCTGGTCGTCGTCGGCCCACGAGCGGTACGGTGACTCATATTGGCACGCGTGTCCTCGGCTCTCAGGAGCTGGAAGCGCCTTTCGACTCCACGGTGCAAATGCTTATCGATGAGGCCCTCGGCCCCTCGAAACGTCGTTTAGCGGAGCTAGAAGAAGCAGCTGAGGCGATGGCCTTAGCAAAGACCCCAGATGAGTCTGAGGCGGCAGAGAAGGCGTATTCGAAGGCCTTCTCGGACGTCATGGCTCACGATGACTGGAACGCCGAACATAATGCGGAGATTGTGCTCGACCATCTCGGCCTGACCGGTGCTGCTCCGGACGGCGCTCCCCTGACAGAGCAACTAACCACGGAGATTTCCGGCGGGCAGCGGGCGCGGCTGGGGCTCGCGATTACGCTCATCCGAAAGCCAGAGATTTTGCTTCTCGACGAGCCCACCAACCATCTCGATGAACGCGGTCGCCAGCTCGTGATTGACACCATCCAGAACCACCCTGGAGTGGTTGTGGTGGCAACACATGACCGCGACTTCCTGGATGCCGTTTGTACTGTAATTGGAGACTTGGTGCCGGGGCGCCCTGGTATTGGGCTGTTCCGTGGTAATTACTCCGACTACGCGAAGCACCGTCGCCACCAGCGTGAGCTATGGGAGCACCAGTGGCGCTCGGAGGAGCATGAACGCAATCGGTTGGAAGACACCATCGAGAATGGCGCTCGTGAGGTCTCACCGGGTCGAGAAATGACGGACAATAACAAGATGGCTTATGACCGCCGTGGCGGTCGTGTAGAGCGGCAAATCGCCCGCCGCGTGCGTTCGGCTAAGCAGCGGCTGGAGGAACTCATTGAGGAAGGTGTGGAGCGTCCACCGGCACTACTGGGCTTTGATGCCCCGTTGACCGCACCCCTACCGACCAAGCGCGCTGCTTCGGGCAGCGATGAAGATTTTCACGTCAAGATGCGCGGTGTGGTCGTCCCAGATCGAATTCGGGTTGGTTCACTGACTATTCGTCCCGGCGACAAGGTCGTGATCACCGGCCCTAATGGGGCCGGCAAATCTACTTTGTTTAAGACGATCATGGGGCAAGTTGAGACGCAGGCTGGCGAGGTGCGTATCGGCGAGAACTGTCGAGTAGCCATGCTGGCTCAGGAACAAGACTGGGAAAACCCAAAGAAGTCCGCCCGTGAGTTGTACGACCTTGCGCCCAATGCCCGCGTGCCTCTCGACGACTTTGGATTGCTTAGCCCTGAGGATGCCAATCGACCGGTAGGAAGCCTCTCCATCGGCCAGCAGCGCCGGGTGGCGTTAGCGTTGGTCGTAGCCAATCCGCCGGAGATCTTGCTGCTCGATGAGCCTACGAACCATCTGAGTGTAGATCTGATCGAGCAGGTCCAAGACGCGATCGCATCTGCAGAGGGCACAATTATTGTGATTACCCACGATCACCGCATGATCAACTCGCTCGAAGCGCGTCATCTGCAGGTGACTGACGGTGAGGTCATCGAACTACCTAAGGGGCAGAAACCCGTCGAATTCGCTTGATGCGGAATCATATATTAACTACAGATCCTAACCGGCGAGGTAACACCAGTTAGAAATCCCCTCCCACTCACCCAAACAAAAAAGTCTCTCCCACTAACGCCATTGTTAGTGGGAGAGACTTTTCGGTTATCTACGACTGTGGTTCAGTCTGATTACACTCGGACTAGTGCTTCTCCGGCGGAGTGATGTACTGAGTGTTGAGCTTGGTGCTGGAGACGATCAGGATTACCGCGCCAAGGACAATCAGCCAGTAGGCCATGAATGCGATGCCGTAGCCCATGAGCAGGATGCCCATGGTCATCACGAATGGCCAAATCGAGCTAGCGGAGAAGAAACCGAGGGTACCTGCACCGTCGGCAATCTCTGCCTCTTCGAAGTCAGCCGGGGTGATGTCGGAGCGGCGCTCAGTGAAGTGGAAGTATCCACCGAGCATCAGAGTCATCAGCGCTGCGAGGACCAGGCCGGTTGCGCCAGCCCACTCGAGGCGACCCTGGCTTTCGTTGATGACGTTACCGGTGTCCTGGAGGTACTGAGTGCCGAAGATGTAGACGACAGCCATGAACCCCAGGAACACGGTAAGTCCGTAGAAGAGCTTTGCTGCAGACTTCATTTGAGAACTTCCTTTAGGTAAGAATCTTGCTGGGTTTACTTGGCGGTCGCGTTCAGGTCAATGGTGTTAGCACCATGGTCACCCATGTCGCGGGTGTCGACACGACCGGAGTTGAACGGCGAAGTGGAGACTGCGAATGCCGGCTCACCGATGTGCTTCAGAGCATCAGCGTTAGTAGCTTCTGGGTTCTCCTGGCGGAACTTGATGTACTCGGTGAATGCCTCGCGGGAGACAGCACGAATCTCGAAGTTCATCATTGCGTGGTAGGTACCACACATCTCAGCACAACGGCCGACGAATGCGTTCTTGACCTTGTCGCTCGGGTTGTCCTCCGGGCGGTTAGCCACCTTCTCCGGGTCAATCTTCTCAATCTGGAAGACACGGTTGGACTTGTTGGCCTCCGGGTGCGGGAACGCGTCGCGCTTGAAGAGGAACTCCGGAACCCAGAAGGAGTGAATCACGTCAGCGGACGCGAGGTCGAACTGGATTGCAGTGTCTTCCGGAACAACGAGAACCGGAACCTCTTCGGTGGTACCGAGGGTCTCAATCTCGTCGTAGTGCAGGTAGGAATCATCGGACTTGGAATTACCGTGAATCGGGTGTTGCTTCTGAGCGTCCCGATCTTCCTTGGACGGAGCGTGGTGACCGCCCTCGGTGAAGAACTGCTCATCCTTCGGCTTCTCAATACGACCGTTGTATTCCTCGCCGCCCATCAGGTCAGCGGAAATGTTGCCGTAACCAAACTTCCAGTTCCACTGGAAACCAGTGACGTCGACAGTGACCTCCGGATCCTTATCCAGAGCAGTCACCTGGTCCTGAGTCTGAACGGTGAAGAAGAACAGTGTCATCACGATCAGAATCGGCAGAATAGTCAGCGACAACTCAACCGGAACGTTGTATGCAGTCTGGCGCGGGAACTCGCCCTTGCCCTTCTTCTCAGCCTTCTTAGCTGTGAAGTTTGCCATCGAGTAAAGGGTGACTCCCCAAACAATGATGCCGATAATCCAAGCTGCAACCCAGGTCCAAACCCAGAAGTTACCCATGGACTGTGCTTCCGGGGTAACACCTTCCGGCCAACCAAAGCGGAGCAGCTTGAAGAAGCCGTTCTCCGGAGGATTAACATCACAGCCGGCAAGCAAGGCTGCGCTACCGGCGGCAACGCCGAGGACGCCGAGCTTACGGGCGACTCCGAACTTTCTACGCTGATTCACGTGTGTCTGCCTTCCTGATCCACACAATTTTCGATAACCGATTAAGGTTTCGTCCTACCCAAGCAGAGTAGTCGATTCTTAAGCTTTCTCCACAATAAATATGACTGTGGGGTGCCTTTGAGTATATCTGCCCTAATAAAATACTGAGAAAGACCCGCCTATCGGGGGTGGCATTCTCACCAGTTACACCCTGTTGACGCTCCCAAGTCTATGAATTTTTTAGTGTTTGCGCCACGAGCCGACGCGCACACCGTTCCGCGTAACCCCGCCCTGAGGCCAGACACGGCGAACTAAGACATTCTCCCTTTTCCCCAAAAGGCATTAAAGTAGGTGCAGCATTTCTATGTGGCGCCAATCTGGGGTTCACCCCAACTACTCAGCCACGCGGCGGTCCTTCACGGCCACCAGTTCAGGCGACAGCCAGTCGCACTGAGCCGCTAGCTACGAAACCGCCGAAAAACCACTAAGTGACACTAAAGCGAAAGGTGCGCGCACGAAGCATGTGTGGTCTTCTCGGAATCCTGACTGCAAATTCTGACGCAGCGGAGCTCGTTCCCGTTGTCGAAAGGGCTCTGCCCTGCATGCGGCACCGCGGTCCTGACGATGCAGGCACGTGGCACGATGAGGACGCAGTTTTCGGCTTCAATCGCCTATCCATTATTGACATTGCCCACAGCCACCAGCCGCTGCAGTGGGGACCGGAGAATCAGCCGAATCGGTACTCCATGACCTTCAACGGCGAAATCTACAATTTCGTCGAGCTTCGCGAGCAGCTGGAGAAGGAAGGCTACGCCTTTAATACCTCCGGCGATGGTGAACCAATCGTCGTTGGGTTCCACCACTGGGGAGCGGACGTCGTCAAGCACTTGCGCGGCATGTTCGGCATTGCTATTTGGGACAGCGTCGAGCGCAAGCTTTTCCTGGCGCGCGATCCGTTCGGCATTAAGCCTCTCTACTACGCCACCACCGAGCGCGGCACGATTTTCGGTTCTGAGAAGAAGTCCCTGCTCGAGGCCGCGCCGGAGATGGGCATCGATGCGAAGAAGCTGAATAAGCGCGCATTGGAGCACTACGTCGACCTGCAGTATGTGCCGGAGCCGGAGTCGCTGCACACCGACATTGTTCGTCTGGAGTCGGGCTGCAGTGCCATCGTTACGCCTGGCGGCGAAGTTAAGCAGACCCGCTACTTCAAGCCGAATTTCCCGATTCAGCCAGTGACTAAGGGCGCTGAGCAGGATGTTTTTGACCGCATTGCTCGTGCGCTGGAGGACAGCGTCGAGAAGCATATGCGTGCCGACGTCACGGTGGGCTCGTTCCTGTCGGGCGGTATCGACTCCACTGCGATTGCAACCCTGGCTAAGCGCCACAACCCGAACCTGCTGACGTTTACCACTGGCTTCGAGCGCGAGGGCTTCTCAGAGGTCGATGTGGCTGCCGAGTCCGCCGCCGCCATTGGCGTCGAGCACATTGTGAAGGTCGTCTCGCCGGAGGAGTTCGCCGGGGCGATTCCGAAGATTATGTGGTACCTCGATGACCCGGTAGCTGACCCTGCACTGGTGCCGCTGTACTTCGTGGCCGCAGAGGCTCGTAAGCACGTTAAGGTCGTACTGTCCGGTGAGGGCGCAGACGAGCTCTTTGGTGGTTACACCATTTATAAGGAGCCGCTGTCGCTGAAGCCGTTCGACAAGGTTCCATCTCCCCTGCTGCGCGGTCTGGCTAAGGTCGGCGAAGCTCTGCCAGAGGGCATGCGCGGCAAGTCGCTCCTGCAGCGAGGCACTACTCCGCTGGAACAGCGCTACTACGGCAATGCTCGTTCCTTTAACTTTGAGCAGCTGCAGGAAGTGCTGCCGTGGGCCAAGAAGGAATGGGACCACAGCGATGTCACTGCGCCGATTTACGCGCAGTCTGAAGGCTGGGACCCGGTGACTCGGATGCAGCACTTGGATCTGTTCACCTGGTTGCGTGGCGACATTCTGGTCAAGGCGGACAAGATCACCATGGCTAACTCCCTGGAGCTGCGCGTGCCGTTCCTCGACCGTGTGGTCTTCGACGTTGCACAGACGCTGCCGGTGGACATGCGTGTTTCTCACGGCACCACCAAGTACGCACTGCGTCGCGCCATGGAGCAGATTGTTCCGGAGCACGTGCTCAACCGCCGCAAACTGGGCTTCCCGGTGCCGATTCGCCACTGGCTGGCAGGCGACGAGTTGCACGGCTGGGCCGAGGACATCATCCGCGAGTCCCAGACCGAAGAGTTCATTAATAAGGACGCCGTGCTCAAGATGCTCGCCGAGCACCACCCAACCGAGCGCGACCACTCCCGCCGCCTCTGGACCATCCTGGCCTTCATGGTCTGGCACGGCATCTTCATCGAAGACCGCATTACTCCGGACATCGAGCAGCGCGACTACCCCGTCGAGCTCTAGCTCGCTTTACGACGGTCCCCGCGATTCAGCCCCATCCTGCCCCGGCAGGCTGTCACCATCGCTGGGGCAACCAATAGAAAAGGCTCGGACCTCACTCAGTTAACAAGAGTGAGGTCCGAGCCTTTTTACTATCCGACGCTTTTCACAGCGTCTGCTGACAGCTCTGCTCAGCTAATGACTTAGTTGAAGGAGTCACCGCAAGCGCAGGAGCCAGTGGCATTCGGGTTATCGATTGTGAAGCCCTGCTGTTCAATGGTGTCAGCAAAGTCGATGGTGGCACCGGACAGGTACGGAACCGACTGGCGATCAACGACCAGCTTGACGCCACCGAAAACTTCGGCGACATCGCCGTCGAGGCTGCGGTCATCGAAGTAGAGCTGGTAGCGCAGGCCGGCACAGCCGCCCGGAGCCACGGAAATACGCAGTGCCAGGTCGGTGGCACCTTCTTGGTCCAGAAGTGCCTTTGCCTTGGCAGCCGCAGCTTCGGTCAGGGTAACGCCAGTGCTCTGAGCAGTAGTCATAGCGCGTGTCCTCCTTGTTGAAGTGTTTAAGTATGCGAGTCGACCCCAAGGTCGGCTACGTCATTATTTATCACAACCTTACCGACCAGTCTTTAATTCCCAATTCTGGGTTCTCTTTTTCTTTCTCTTTTTCGGAAGTCTCTTTTTGCCGCCACATCGCAACCACACCACGGCTTCCCACGCCACAAGCGCACTCTTCCCGCCTGCCCCTGCGGCGGTCATCCCCAAAACCTCGCCCTTGCCCCGCCCCTGACCCTCAACCTGCAACCTAATTAGGGAAGCACCTTGAAGACCTTATAATCTGGGGTCGTGAATCTACCGTGGAAAAAGAATGACAAAAAGTCCAAGGCAGCTGACGCAGCTAACGCTGACGCAACCAACGCCGGAGACGTAGCCACCGACGCGACCGCATCCAGCGGGGCCAAGGGCACCGCTTCGGAGTCTCAGCAGCCCGAGAAGAAGCACAGCGGTGCTTTTACTCCCAAGAAGGGGCGCCCCACTCCGAAGCGCAACGAGGTTGAGCGCGAACGCGGCATCCGCCGTGGCCCGGTCGAGGCGCCGCTGACCGCTAAGGAAGCTCGCCAGCGCCGCAAGGAGCTCAAGGCTTCCATGTCCAAGGAAGAGCTCAAGGCCGCCAAGGCACGCGAGCGAGCAGAGCGACGTGAGCAGCGTCGCATTGCCGACGAGCGCATGGCCGCCGGCGATCCGCGCTACATGCTGCCACGCGACCAGGGCGCTGAGCGCAAGTTTGTCCGCGACTGGGTTGATTCCCGTCGCTTCCTCGCTAACGTGTTCCTCCCGTTCGCGCTGATTCTGCTGCTGATTATGATGATTGGCACTTCCCTGCCGAAGCTGGCCAACATCGCATCTCTCATCGCGATGGTTCTCATCATCGCCCTGATCATCGAGGGCATTTACATCGGCCGCCGTGCCATCAAGTTGACGCGTGAGCGCTTCCCGAAGACCACCGAAGGGGCCTGGGGACTGGGCTTCTACGCTTACTCCCGCGCTTCTCAGCCGCGTCGTCTGCGTACTCCGCGTCCGCAGGTCAACATCGGCGACGAAATCAAGTAGCCTCATCTGCCATGCGCACTCTGGTTCTCGGTGGCGCCCGCTCAGGCAAGTCCTCATGGGCTGAGCACGAGCTGCTGACCACCACCGCAGCCTCAACCGTGTTGCACTACATCGCAACAGCACGGCCCTGGCCCGGGGATAGCGACTTTCACTCCAGGGTCGAGGAGCACCGCATTCGTCGTCAAGCACAGGCACAAGAGCACGGAGTGACCTGGCACACGGTTGATGAAGTCGATGCGGCGGAAGCCCTCTCGTCGCCGGAGCGGCGCATGCTGCTCGACGATGTCGGCACCTGGCTGACGCACATCATCGACGCGCAGGGGCTGTGGGAGGCGCCGAGGGGCAGCGTCGCGCCATGGACGCACTCGCTTGTCGACGCCGTGCGCAACTTCCCCGCAGATTCCGACCTGTTCATTGTGTCGCCCGAAGTGGGCTTCGGTGTCATTCCCGAACACCGCTCAGGGCGGCTTTTCCGTGATGAGATTGGCCTTCTCAACCAGCAGCTTGCAGCTATCTGTGATCGTGTTGTCCTAGTTGTGGCTGGCTGCCCCATGGAAGTCAAGGCGGCGAGCTAGATTCACTCCACGCCGCTTCCCCTATGACGGTCTGCCTAGCAATGCGAATAGCTGTGCACCAATGGTCGGTAGACAAATCGTTTTCGGGTAGCGTTTGAGAGTATGAACGCGGATTATTTTGGACCGGTAGCACGCCCTGACGAAGAGACTGAACAGGCCGCCCGCGCGCGCCATGAGCAGTTGACTAAGCCCGCAGGCTCACTTGGCCGGTTGGAAGAACTCGGCATTTGGATTTCGGCGTGTCAGGGAGAATGCCCTCCGCGTGACCTGGACGATTGTCGTGTTTATGTCTTCGCTGGTGACCACGGTGTTGCCCAGGGCGGGGTGTCCGCGTACCCGTCCGAGGTGTCTATCCAGATGCTTGCCAATATCGAGGCAAAGGGTGCCGGCGTGAACGCTATCGCTGACATCGCGGGAGCCACTGTTACCGGTGTGGACATTTCCCTCGACCACGATGCCGAAGGGCCATACCGTATCCGTCGCAGCTGTGGTTCTATCGACCGCGAGGATGCGATGAGCGAGGAGGAGGTCGATAAGGCCATCCGCACGGGCATCGCGATTGCCGACGCCGCCGTTGATGAAGGCGCTGACCTGCTCATTGCCGGCGACCTGGGCATCGGAAACACCACTCCAGCCGCGGCGCTGATTGGTGCCGTGACCAACTCCGAACCGGTGGTCGTCGTCGGCCGAGGCACTGGCATTGATGACGAGGGGTGGAAGCTCAAGGTCGCTGCCGTACGCGATGCCATGTTCCGCGTGCGTCGCCTGCGCAATGACCCGGTTGAGGTGCTCCGTCGTATTTCCTCGCCGGATATGACCGTGATGGCCGCGTTCTTGGCGCAAGCAGCGGTGCGTCGCACTCCTGTGATTTTGGACGGAGTGGTTGTCACATCCGCCGCTCTGCTGGCTGACCAGCTCGCTCCGGGTGCCCGCGATTGGTGGGTCGCCGGCCACAAATCGGCAGAGCCCGCGCACGCGCTTGCCCTTCGACACCTGGATAAGGAACCACTTCTCGAATACGGGATGCGTCTTGGCGAAGGCTCCGGCGCCGTCGCTGCCCTACCGCTGGTCAAGTCCGGCGTATCGGTCCTGCGCAACATGGCTACTTTCGCCGACGCAGGCGTAAGCACCAAGGACTAATCGACTTGTCCGACAAAGCCGGCCCGTCTCGCCAGGACAACCTCGACGGCGATCCCTCTGCTCACGGCAATGCCGTCGCTGAGGCCATCACCACTGCCCTGTCCTGGCTCACCATCCTGCCCTTCAAAGGCGCGAGCGTGTTCGACCGCATCACCGGCCGTCGCGCCATCGCCGCACTGCCAGTAGCTGGGCTCGTTCCTGCCGCGGGTGCAGTTCTCATCACGGCGGCGCTGTTCGCAACGTCGTCGTCACGCACGCCCACGCTTTACGACGTCACCCCGATCCTCGGCGGCGCCCTGATTATGGTGGCGGCACAGATGTTGACCCGCGCGATGCACCTGGATGGGCTGGCGGATGTGGCGGATGCCCTCGGCTCGTATAAGCCGCCGGAGGGGGCGCGGGAGGTGCTGCGCGATCCGAGCACCGGCCCAATGGGCGTGGGCTCCATCGTGCTGACGATGTTGACGACGACGACTGCTTTTGCCGTGATTGTGGCTAGTGTGCTGTCGCAGTGGTCTGCTGGTCAGATGTGGCCTGGTGTGGTTGCGCTGTGCTTGCCTTTTGTAGCCTCTCGCGCGGCAGCAACGACTGCCTGCTGGCGCGGCTTTCCGCCTTTTTCGAACAGCGGCTTCGGCTCTCTGACTGCCGGTACTCAGTCCACAGTCACGGTGACCTGCTGGTGGATACTGCTGCTCGCTGTGTCGGGCTGGGTGGTTGGGCTCGTGGGCGTAGTCGCTTGTGCACTGAGCTTTGGCGTTACACTGCTGCTGACGCGGCATTGCGTGAAGAGGTTTGGCGGAGTCAACGGCGACGTGTTTGGTGCAGTCATTGAGATAGCGTGCGCTGTCTGTGCCGTGGCACTTGCCATAGGGTTCTAGCAGGGAAAATGCGCGCATTGCCCCCGTTGGGGTTTTCTTTAAAAAGAACTATTGACGGTCGCTTTGACGCGGACGTATTCTGAGGGCACACCGCCGGGAAGGCGGAGTACAGGAGGCTCGTTTCGGGGCTCGCCCAAATTATTTTGCGCCGACCGTTTGCCGGGGCGCCAAGAACGAGCACACCTTCTAGCCTCCCAGCTAATTAAAAAAGCGCGTCCCGCCGCAGCGATGCACGGGACGCGCTTTTCTTTGTTGGGGTGACACTCCCGGAGTTGGGTTCAGTGGGGTTTGAGTTCAGTGGGGGCTAGTGACTGCGATTATGGCTGGCGGCGGTGGGTCGATCCGAGTTACTGACTGCGTTTATGTCAAAAATGGCC
>NZ_KV809093.1:0-224 GCF_001812455.1 Corynebacterium sp. HMSC076C10 | reverse complement strand
TGCTTTGTCGGTTTCTCCACAAGACATAGCCTGCATGCAGCTTAAACCGACGACAGAGCATACGGGCGGCATACTTGGAGACACCAAGGGCATTGGCAGCGGCTGTATAACCCATGCCTTGCTCAAATAGTTCAACCAACTGCTCGCGCTGATATTCACTTAGCGAACTTCGTGCTCTCAATGACAACTACTCCCCACTAGTCGGTAACTGATTTCTCAGTCCA
>NZ_KV809092.1:0-643 GCF_001812455.1 Corynebacterium sp. HMSC076C10 | reverse complement strand
TTTTTGTGGGGTGATGGCGTGCCTTTTGAAGAATGAGCCTGCGAGTCAGCGGCATGTCGCGAGGTTAACCCGTTTGGTGGGGTAGTCGTAGCGAAAGCGAATACTAACTAGTGTGTTTTTAGTGGCATGTCCTGGACCCGAAGCGGGGTGATCTACCCATGGCCAGTGTGAAGCAGAGGTAAGACTCTGTGGAGGCGCGAACCCACTTAGGTTGAAAACTGAGGGGATGAGTTGTGGGTAGGGGTGAAAGGCCAATCAAACTCCGTGATAGCTGGTTCTCCCCGAAATGCATTTAGGTGCAGCGTCGTGTGTTTCCTCCTGGAGGTAGAGCTACTGGTTGGTTTAGCGGGACTATCATCTTAGCGACATCAGCCAAACTCCGAATGCCGGTGAGGTCAGAGCACGGCAGTGAGACTGCGGGGGATAAGCTTCGTAGTCGAGAGGGAAACAGCCCAGATCGCCGGCTAAGGCCCCTAAGGGTGTGCTAAGTGGAAAAGGATGTGGGATCGCGAAGACAACCAGGAGGTTGGCTTAGAAGCAGCCATCCTTGAAAGAGTGCGTAATAGCTCACTGGTCGAGTGGTTCTGCGCCGACAATGTAGTGGGGCTCAAGTACACCGCCGAAGCCGCGGCAATCACCTTTT
>NZ_KV809091.1:0-1064 GCF_001812455.1 Corynebacterium sp. HMSC076C10 | reverse complement strand
AAGTTTATCACCACCGACTATTTGCAACAGTGCCAACCCATGTTATATTGCACAAGATAAAAATATATCATCATGAACAATAAAACTGTCTGCTTACATAAACAGTAATACAAGGGGTGTTATGAGCCATATTCAACGGGAAACGTCTTGCTCGAGGCCGCGATTAAATTCCAACCTGGATGCTGATTTATATGGGTATAGATGGGCTCGCGATAATGTCGGGCAATCAGGTGCGACAATCTATCGATTGTATGGGAAGCCCAATGCGCCAGAGTTGTTTCTGAAACATGGCAAAGGTAGCGTTGCCAATGATGTTACAGATGAGATGGTCAGACTAAACTGGCTGACGGCATTTATGCCTCTTCCGACCATCAAGCATTTTATCCGTACTCCTGATGATGCATGGTTACTCACCACTGCGATCCCCGGGAAAACAGCATTCCAGGTATTAGAAGAATATCCTGATTCAGGTGAAAATATTGTTGATGCGCTGGCAGTGTTCCTGCGCCGGTTGCATTCGATTCCTGTTTGTAATTGTCCTTTTAACAGCGATCGCGTATTTCGTCTCGCTCAGGCGCAATCACGAATGAATAACGGTTTGGTTGATGCTAGTGATTTTGATGACGAGCGTAATGGCTGGCCTGTTGAACAAGTCTGGAAAGAAATGCATAAGCTTTTGCCATTCTCACCGGATTCAGTCGTCACTCATGGTGATTTCTCACTTGATAACCTTATTTTTGACGAGGGGAAATTAATAGGTTGTATTGATGTTGGACGAGTCGGAATCGCAGACCGATACCAGGATCTTGCCATCCTATGGAACTGCCTCGGTGAGTTTTCTCCTTCATTACAGAAACGGCTTTTTCAAAAATATGGTATTGATAATCCTGATATGAATAAATTGCAGTTTCATTTGATGCTCGATGAGTTTTTCTGATAGTTAGTCTTTGTAGAGACACAAACCTGAAATTCCGGACACCGCGCTTCAGGACATCTCCCTGGACGCCGATATCTGGCAGTATCCGGACGGGGCACTGTTGCAAATAGTCGGTGGTGATAAACTT
>NZ_KV809090.1:48108-117950 GCF_001812455.1 Corynebacterium sp. HMSC076C10 | reverse complement strand
GCCCGGAAAAGACACACTTTTCTTTACTTAACCCGCCCCCCCTCCAAAAGCCCACCCCCTAAAACCAAAGAACCCCAGGCCAGAAAACTTCCTGACCTGGGGTTTTGGAGCCGGAAACGGGACTCGAACCCGTAACCTACTGATTACAAATCAGTTGCGCTACCAATTGCGCCATCCCGGCAACTTTAAAGCGACCCTTTTGGCGTTAGCCGTCGCTGGCTCGAAAGAATCAGAGTCAACCTGAGAATCGAACTCAGCTGTGCCGCTGACAGGCGATTGTACAGGTTGGCAAGCAGAAGTTAAAAACGACACCACAGGAAAACTGCAACCGCACTTCTTGAACACTTTTCTAAACGCTAAAAGCCCCGCTCAGATAGGCAAATTCACCGCCTCAAAAACGAATTGAGATTCTCGGTCACTGACGGGTAGTGTGACTATCGCTAAATCACTGGGGCTATGTTTCTGCAACGTCTCCGCATCGCGTCTTTGCAGCATCACTGCAATGCACCCCAGGCAGTATCGGGGAAAGGAAGTGTCGACATGTCATTCGCTAGTGACAGCAATTCCAACGCCGGAGAAAACTCCGCTGCGAAGAATGATCTCTACGACGCTGAAGCCACTGTCTCTTACGACGACACTCCGCAGACCCAGTTTCCTGCAATCGAAGATCAGTCCACCTTCAAGCAGCGCGTGATTGATTTCGTTTCCGGCCCAACGGCAACTGTCGACCTAGTGCACTCGACTACTACCCCGCTGCCGCTGGCACCGATCGATTATTCCGACCCGAGTCAGGTCACGGCCGTACTCGATCTCGCTGCTCGCATCGGCGGGCTATTGCTGGCATGTGGCTCGGGCAACCGCGATACCGAGCTACAAATTAAGGCCGTGACCTCAGCCTATGGCCTCACCCAAATCCAAGTCGATATCACGTTGACCTCCGTGACGGTCTACCACCTCATCGGCGCGCGCCGTACCCCTATTACCGCGATGCGCGTTGTCACCGCACCAGTGCCCGACTTCGAGCGCTTGCGTCACACCGACCGTGTCATCCGCCGAATTCGCGCGGGCCACCTGAGCTTGGAGGAGGCTATTGAGGCTATCGACAAGGTCGAGCGTGAGCCCGCAAAATACCGCCTCCGCGTCATCTACACTGGCTGGGCATTGCTGGCTTCATCTGTGACAGTGCTGCTCGGCTCGAGTTTCGAGGTCGCCCTTATCGCGGCTGCGGTCACACTGGCCATCGTCATCGTGATTGGTGAACTCGCTGCCCGCGAGTTGCCCACATTCTTTCAGAATGCAGTCGGCGGTCTCATTGCCACGCTCTCCGCTGCTGTGCTCAATGCGGCGCAGGCGTATCTCCCCTTTGAGATGCAGCCATCCAGGCTGATCGCCTCGGGAATTATCGTGATGCTCGCCGGCCTAACCCTCGTGCAAGCACTGCAAGACGGCATCACCGGCGCACCTGTGACTGGCTCCGCGCGCTTCTTCGACACCATGTTGTTGACCGGCGGAATCGTCGCTGGCATCGCAATGGGCATCGAGTTTTCCGGAATGCTGGGCATTCCGCTTCCCGACGTCATCGCGGGTTCTGACCTCAACCTGGCACAGGCGACAGTGAGGGTGATAGCGGGAACTACCGCCTCAATCGCATTTGCGTTGGCCTCGAATGCTGGGTTCACCGCGCTGTCGGTGTCCGGAACAGTCGCCCTGCTGGGATCGATGACCTACTACTACGTGTTGACTCCGCTGGGAGTTCATCCGGTGACCAGCGCAGGCGCGGCAGCAACGCTGATTGGTCTCATCGGTGGCCTGCTGGCACGACGTTGGTCCATCCCGCCGCTGATTACGGCAGTGGCAGGCGTAACCCCGCTGCTTCCGGGTATGACGATCTACCGCGGTATGCACGCACTGCTGCACGACCACCCGACCAAGGGGTTTACGGCGCTAGCCTCAGCGCTAGGCATTGCGACGGCACTAGCTGCGGGTATTGTCCTCGGTGAATGGATGGCGCGCAGGCTCCGTCGCCCTCGCGCACTGCGCGAAGACAGTGGCCTGACCCGTCCAATCCGGGCCGGTATGCGTCGCATCCGTCCTGTGAATCCGCGGAACAAGCCTCGCCGTCCACGCAACTACCGCTTCAAGGGCGGTATGAACCCGCGTGTGGACTAGCCATTCCGCGGGGCAGCCACTGCTCAATCCGCGGGACAGCCGCTGCGTGGACTAGCCGTATCCATGGGAGCATTATCCACACCGCGCGACCTATCAACAACGTGGTAGAATAAGGTTTTTGAATTGTAAGTAGCGCTTAAAGCTGAAACTGCGTCATCACAATCCCATTCCTTCTCCGCTGAACTCGGTTGAGCTCAGTGCCGGGAGCATGTGGCGAGATGGCTGGCAGAAGTAGGTGTATGGGGCGCAATTAAGGCCATGCTTGCCAGGAGGATTCGTGCCACCGAAGGTCACAGACACTCGCACTGCTCAGAACGAGGCTCTTCACAAGGTCGAAGAAAAGACCGCTGCTGGCGCACGGCGAATTGTGGCTACCTTCGCCGAGGACTTCTACGATGCCGTCACTCTGATGTGCATGCTCGGAGTGGAGAAGGAAGGCCTGAGCTTCAAGAAGGTTCACGAGGAGTACGAGAAGGAAAACGCTCCGAAGACCGCAAAGCGCACACGCAAGTCCACTAAGAAGACTGCGAAGAAGTCGACCAAGAAGGCCGCAAAGAAGACCACTCGTAAGACGGCGAAGAAGGCTGCCAAGAAGGCCGCTAAGAAGACGACGAGGAAGGCTGCTAAGAAGACAACCAAGAAGGCAGCTAACTAACGGGGTCACGCAGCATGGGTCTGAGCGGGAAAAAGGCGGTTGCCGCAGTAGCTGTCGTTGCGGCAGTGTCCATGACGGCTACCGCATGCCAGGCAAAGCCGGCAGCGGAGATCGTCGGCAAGCAATGGCAGATTACCGCGATTTTTGATGACCCAAACCTGCCCCACGGTGTGCCGGACGGAACTCAGGCACCGACTATTACGCTGGGGCAAACAACGTATACCTTCGCTGATTCCTGTGGCAACGGCTCTGGTTCGCTGCAGTGGAAGGGCGAGGCGGTCGAATTCGGCACCCCGGAGCAGACTCGCAGTTTGGACTGCTCAGACCAGGCGCAGACCTATTCGGAGCGCTTCCACAAGATTATTGCGGGCGAATTCGTCTACACGCAGGACAACAATGGTCTGCGCATGCGAGAGATGAAAGACACCAAGCCAGGCGAGGATCGCCGTGGCTGGACTGCGACAACCTCGGGTTACACAGAGGGGCGCTGACGCCACTTCTGATCAACAGGCGCATCGGTGCCGGGGTGAGAAACCCGTGCGTAAGAACCGCGGTGGTAAATGAGCGGATTGATTTCTTCACGCTTGCCGATAGCCACAATATCCGCCGTCACAATCCAGTGATCGCCGCCTTCGTAAACATCGACGACGGTGCAATCAATCCACACGGAGCAGCCGTGCAATAAAGGGTTGCCCAGCTCAGAGCGGGTCCACTTCCCCGTCTTGAACTTTTCGCCATTACTGCGGCCGAAGGCTGCCGAGATATCCTCCTGATCCTCGGCCAACACATTGACGGAGAAGCGTCCAGCGTTCCGTATATGCGGCCAAGACCGCGAGGTCTTCATGACAGTAAACAGAACCATCGGTGGAGTGAGACTCAGCGAGGAAAAAGACTGGCAGGCGAAACCGTACGCTTCGCCTTCATCCTCGGTGGCGATAATGGTCACGCCTGTGGTGAACTCACTCATCGCGCCACGGATAGACATTTCATCCAATTCGACGGGGCCGCCAAGTTCGACATGGTCGTCGCGGGTAGCTTCCGGACTATTGAGAGCCGCAGCTGATTGGTCGGTGCTCGAATTTGTTGAATCTGTCATGTAATAGACCTTAATCTGAATCCGAACACAGTAAAGACGAGGTGGGGTTTACCACCCCAAGAGCCCCCGATAGCGCCACGATGTTGTTACCCTCGTCGGCCCGCTACCCGGCTGACGGTGCCGACGGCGCTGCGGTTGTCGATCCAACGACAAACTCAGTCTCCAACAAGACGCGAGGAGCGCGACCGCTGTCCTCGCGTGCGGCCTCAAGCTCCTCGGCCAGCGCGCGGCCGACGGCAATGCCCTTCTGCCTATTCGGCTGAATTACAGTGGTCAGCTTGTGGAAGAGGGCGCGCTCGATTCCGTCAAAGCCTGTGATGGACAGGTCCTCCGGAACACGAATTCCGTTCTCCTTGGCATATTCCAAGACCGCAATTGCCTGAGTATCCGTGGTACAGACCACCGCCGTGAGATCCGGGTTGTCGGTCAGCAGCTGGCGAGCCGCATCGCGGTTATTCTCGCGGTCATTGAGGTGACGCTCGATGATAGGCACATCTGCCTGCTGAATACCGGCCTCGGCAAGCGCTTCCAGCGCACCTTCGACGCGGTTCTTCTGCACCTGGTGATGAGCTTCTGCCAGCCGCTTCTCCGTGACATATCCCGAGTTCGGGGTACGCGACAATCGCACTGACAAGATTCCCACCTTGCGATGTCCCAGTTCAGTCAGGTGTCGCACCGCGGGCTTGATGGCCTCACGGTCATCGATGCCCACAAACGGTAGAGCCACCGCATCTGCAGGCTGGTCGCACACGACCGTCGGCAAGCCACGGGCGCGCACGGCAGCGAGGAACGGGTCGTTGTCCGCGACGGAGTAGACCACGAAACCGTCGACCACCGCTTGCCGAATCAGATTGAGATCTACGTCCCCGCCCTCCTCGGAGGAAGCTGGAATGACCAACATGGAGTCGCCCATTTCGCCGAGCTCCTCTGCGAGGCCGGCGAGAAAATCCACCGACGCAGGGTCTTCAAAAGCGAACGGGAGGTGCTCGGTGAACAGCACGCCGATGGCGCCAACCCGGCGCATGCGCAGACCGCGAGCCATTGGGTCCGGCCCGGGATAGCCAAGCCGCTCCGCAGTTTCCAAGATGTGCTCCCGCAACTTCTCCGAGAGCTGGTCAGGGCGGTTGTACGCGTTGGACACAGTCGTGCGTGAGACCCCAAGTTCTGCAGCGATGGAAGCCAAGGTGCCACGACGACGCCGACTTTGCACGGAATACCGACCCTTCTTGAAAAACCAACAGCGACTGCCCGCTCAGATATCTTCGTCCAGCTACCTCAGGTAGAAAACCTCGATTTTATGGAAAAGAACTACAACGAGCATCACACGCATCTAATCGCGGACAACTTTACCCAACGAATGTGCGCGACTGTCATTTCGGCCACTCCGGCAGAGGCCCGCCTTGTGACTGGGTCTCCGCAGCCCCTACTATGTTCTTTGAACTAAAAGACAACTGTTTTCAATAGCGGTTGATGCTCAGGAGCTGAATAAAAGGAATAATTCAGCCCGCAACAGGATTGGATACATATATGAAGGCACGCTTTTCCACGCGCATCGCGGCGCTAGTCGCCAGCGCCGGCCTCGTCGCAGGTCTCGGCGCATGCGCCAGCAATGATGACAGCGCTACGTCCGCGGGCAAGTCCGAAGACACCATTAAGGTGGTCACCTCCACCAAGGTCTGGGCAGACGTCGCCGACGCAGTCACCGACGACGAGAAGGTCTCCATCGACCCGATTATCGCGTCCAACGACATCGACCCTCACTCCTACGAACCGGCCGCAGCCGACATGGCAAAGGTAGAGGACGCCGATATTCTCGTCGCAGGTGGCGGGCATTACGACGCATGGCTGACCTCCTCTCTGCGTGACGCAAAGGACAAGGTCATCATCTCTGCGCTGCCGCAGGAAGAAGGCCATGACCACGAACATGACCATGATCACGAGGGCCACGACGACCATGATCACGAGGGCCACGAGCACGACCATGAAGGCCACGAGCATGATGGCGAAGGTCACGACGACCACGAAGGCCACGAGCACCACCACCATGACGGCGAAGCCAACGAACACGTCTGGTACGACACCGATGCGGTTGAAGAAACTGCAGAGCAGCTCGCCGAAGCTCTGACCAAGCTGGGCGCCAAGGCCGACACCAAGGCCGTCGATAAGGAAATCAAGGACATCGAAGAGGCCAAGAGCAAGCTCAAGGCCGCTAAGGTTGCTCAGGTTCACCCGCTGGCCGATGACATCCTGAAGGACACGAAGGTCGAGGACATCACCCCGAAGGGCTACCGTCAGTCCACACTGAATGAGTCCGAGCCGTCGGCAAGCGATGTCAATGAAATGCTGAAGCTGATTGAGTCCGGCGAGTTGGACTACCTCATCGACGCACCGCAGACCCACGACCAGGTCTCGCAGCGACTCGTCGAGGCTGCCAAGGCAAAGGGCGTTAAAATCGTCGATGTTTTTGAGTCGCCGAGCGCTGACCAGTCGTTCTTTGACCTCTACAAGAAAACCCTTTCCGATATGGAGTCCGCATAACTTTGCCCTCACTGACTTTTACTGACGCAGCCGTCGAGCCGCTGTGGTCCGGTCTCAATTTGAATATCGAGCCCGGCGAGTTCTTGGCCATCCTGGGCCCCAATGGCGTCGGCAAATCCACGCTGCTGACCGCTGCCCTTGGCATGCGCCAGCTGACTCACGGTTCAGTAAAAGTCGACGGGAACCTCGGCTACATTCCACAGCAGCGGATGTTCGAGCCCTCACTGCCCATTCGGGTTCGCGACCTCGTCGAGTTGGCGGCCGGCAAGAACCGCTCCGCCACCGACGAAATGCTGGACTTTGTCGGCGCGGGCGGTATTGCAGGCCGTCGCGTCGGCACGCTCTCTGGCGGTCAGCAGCAGCTTGTCCGTCAGGCGCAGGCGCTCGTTTCGGCACCAGATTTTTTGCTTTGCGACGAGCCTCTGCTCTCCCTCGACCCTGCGGCGCAACGGACCACGGTCGAGCGCCTGGACCGGCATCGGAGGGAAAACGACACGGCAGTCGTCTTCGTCACCCACGACATCAACCCCATCCTGGGCGTCTGTGACCGGGTGCTCTACCTGACGCCGCATGGACATGCGGTCGGATCGGTCGAGGAAATCATCACTTCAGAGACGCTCTCGGAGCTCTACCAAACCAACATTGCGGTTGCCCGTGTCGAGGGAAAGCTGGTTATCGTCTAATGACCCTACTGACTCAGTATTTCTCCGACACCGCTGCTCTGCTCCAAGTCGGGTTCGTCCACAATGCTCTCATCGCGGCAGCTCTACTCGGGCTAATCTCCGGCATCATTTCGCCACTGATTGTCATGCGACAGATGAGTTTCACGGTCCACGGCACCAGCGAGCTGGCACTTATGGGTGCATCCGCGGCCCTACTACTTGGTGTCAGTGTCAGCAGCGGTGCCATTATCGGTTCGGTGCTCATCGCAATAGTCCTGGCGGCACTGTCGCTTCGAGGGCGCCAAGATGCGGTCGTGGGCGTGGTCTTGAGCTTCGGCATGGGCTTATCGGTGCTGTTTATCCACCTCTACCCCGGCCGGACAAGTACCGCGTTTTCACTTCTCACCGGCCAAATCATTGGTCTGACTGACACTTCTCTATGGACGATGGCCATCGTCGCGGTCATCGTCGTCGGCGGCGTTGCCTGGAAATGGCGGCCGCTTCTATTCGCCTCCGCCGACCCCATCATGGCCGCCGCCTGTGGTGTCAACGTGAAGGCGCTATCGATTTACTTCGCGATTCTCACCGGTCTCGTCGCCGCCCAGGGCGTACAGATTGTCGGCTCTCTGCTCGTCATCGCCCTCATCATCACCCCTGGTGCTGCGGCCGCATTCGTCACCGCCTCTCCTGTAAAGGCCATCATCCTGTCGACCATCTTCGCCGAGGTCGCGGCCGTCGGCGGCATTGTTCTCTCACTCGCACCGGGCATCCCGGTCAGCGTTCTAGTGACGACAATCGCGTTTGTCATCTACCTGATCTGCTACGCCATCGAAACGGTGCAATCGCGCAAGGCAACGCGTGACGACGTCCAGGCTGCCAAGTGGAGCAAATAGACACACACGCTTTTCGGAGTGGCTTTTAAAACAACAAAAACATCGGGCAGCCCCTCGAGTGACGATTGCGGAGAAGGTGCGCACCTTCCCTCTCGCCACCGAGGGGCTGCCCGTATTTTTGCTGGATTCTCTAAAAGCAGACTCCAATACCCCCAGCTCTTTTTAAGACTGCGAGACTGCCGAAATGGGTTGACCCGGCAGACAGAAAAACTAACGCTGAGGATGTCGTGGTCTGACATCTCAGTGACCCAAAGCTAGCTGTACAAGCCACCGCTAGGTCCGTGCGCTTCCCTAAACTACGGCCAATTACGCCCCTATTTCTAGGAGCATGATTTGCCCGCCCTCCCCTTCGGGAAACTACGGATAATTTTCTGTTGGAAGTGATAATAACGCTGTTATTTCTGCAGCGCACGCCGGAAATAGAATTATCTTTAATGCGCTGAACTACTGGGGGTAGCCATAAGTACCAGTCGCAATTTAGAACCCAAAATACCCCACGTAAACGCCATTACTATAACGAATTGATAATGGCGCCTACGGGGGTATCAAATGCGCTACTGACTACTCTTTGCCCGGCGCTGGCGGGCAAACTCACTCAGAGTCACACCGGCAGCAACGGAAGCATTGAGCGACTCCACCCAACCGGTCATCGGAATGGACATGATGGTGTCACAGGTATCGCGCACCAGGCGCGAAAGCCCCTTACCCTCGGAGCCGACGACCACAACCACCGGTGTGGTGCCGTCGTAAGTATCCAGAGTGTGGTCGCCACCAGCATCCAGCCCAACAACCTGGTAGCCAGCCTTCTGGAACTGCTTGAGCGAACGCACCATATTGGTCGCCCGCGCAACTGGCAGACGCGCAGCAGTACCAGCCGAAGTACGCCAGGCCACGCCCGTAATGGCGGCCGAGCGACGCTCCGGAATCACCACACCGTGACCGCCAAAGGCCGCCACCGAGCGAATGACCGCACCCAGGTTACGAGGGTCGGTGATGTTATCCAGGCAGACGATAAGACCCGGCTCCCCGGTCTTGGCCACCGAATCAATCAGATCTTCGACCGACGAGTACTTGTACGGCGGAATCTGCAGGCCGATGCCCTGGTGCATGGTGTTGCCGGTCATGGTGTCCAGCTCGTGGCGGGGCACCTCGCGAATCGGGATACCACGGGAGTTGGCAATACGCACTGACTCCTGCAGGCGCTCGTCATTGTCGGTGCCCAACGCCACAATCAGCGCTGCCGCTGGTACCTTCGCATGCAGGCACTCCACGACCGGGTTACGGCCAACTACCAGCTCAGAGCCATCTCCCTTGCGCTCATGACGCCCAGAGTCACGGCGGCGCTTCTCATTCGCCCGCTTATGAGCTGCGTGATAAACGCGGTCCTCTGCCTTCGGGGTCGGTCCCTTGCCACGCAGGCCCCGCTTCTGGCCACCGGAGCCGCCAACATTCTTCTTGCTTGCCTTGCGCACTGCGCCACGACGACCGTTGCCTGCCATAGCTACCTGCTTCCTGTTGTTAATAGTTTTCTTTAGCTTTAGTCAGCGACAGACCATGCCGGACCATCCGCGGTATCAGTTACCTCGATACCCGCTTCCTTCAGACGATCGCGCACAGCATCAGCCGTAGCCCAGTCCTTCTCTGCACGAGCCCGGGTGCGTTCCTCCAACTGGTGCTCAACCAGCACACCGAGCGCATGCATTGCTGCATCAGAACTGGAATCGGAGGTTGCCCACTGCTCATTCAGCGGATCGAACCCAAGGACTGCGGCCATAGCGCGGACAGCACCGGCAATCTCCTTGGCCTTGGTCTCGTCGCCGTCGGCAAGCGCCTGATTACCTCCACGAACAGCGTTGTGGATTTCCGCGAGCGCGCGTGGGACGGCGAGGTCATCGTCGAGCGCTGCTTCGAACGCCGGCGTCCACTCACCGATTTCGATATCGCCGAGCTTATCGACGGCACGGTGCATAAACGCCTCGATACGACGGTAGCCCGCTGCCGCTTCCTGCAGAGCCTCCTCGGAGTACTCCAGCACGGAGCGGTAGTGCGCACTACCGAGGTAGTAACGCAGCTCAACCGGACGAACCATGGTCAGGATATGCGGCACGGACAACACGTTGCCGAGCGACTTCGACATTTTTTCGCCGGCCATTGTGACCCAGTGGTTGTGCATCCAGTAGCGGGCAAAGCCGTCGCCGGCTGCGTGCGACTGCGCAATCTCGTTTTCATGATGTGGGAACTGCAGGTCGAGACCACCGCAGTGGATGTCGAACTCCGAGCCCAAGTAGTAGGTGGCCATGGCGGAGCACTCCAGGTGCCAGCCCGGACGGCCATTGCCCCACGGCGTCGGCCACGAGGGCTCGCCCGGCTTGGCAGCCTTCCACAGTGCGAAATCGTGCGCACCGCGCTTGCCCGGAGTATTGGTCTCGCCCTGCTCCATCTCGTCGACGCGGTTGCCGGACAGGCTGCCGTAGTCGCTGCCTTCAGCCTTGGACCAGGCATCCACGTCGAAATAGACGCTGCCATCGACAGCGTAGGCGAAGCCGTTATCCATCAGACGCTGCATGTACTCCACCATCTGAGTGACATGCCCGGTAGCGCGCGGCTCAACGCTCGGCGGGAGAACACCGAGCTGGTTGTAAGCCCAGGTAAATTCACGTTCAAAGCGGGAGACCCATTCCCACCAAGGGCGGCCGTGCTCGGCGGCCTTGTTCAAAATCTTGTCATCGATATCGGTAACGTTGCGCACAAAGGCGACGTCATACCCCTTGGCGATCAGCCAACGGCGCAAGATATCAAAGGCCACGCCGGAGCGAACATGGCCAATGTGCGGCTGAGCCTGCGGGGTCGCACCGCACAGGTAAATGGAGGCATGCCCCTCCCGGAGAGGCTCAAAATCCTTCAGTTGGCGCGTTGCGGTATCGAAGATTTGAAAAGTCACAGCCCCGAGCATAGCGGGGAAATAGATACGGGTGAAAAAGAGAAAACGGCTAGCGCACACGGGCAATGTATGTGCGCTAGCCGTTAACCGGAAAAGTGCAGAAAATCCCTACTGGAAGGAACCGAGGAAGGGAAACGACTTATGCGTCTGCGTCCAGGTCCACCGGCTTATCGTCGGCCTCGTCCTTCTTCTCACCCGCGGCACCTTCCTGTGCCAGCGCGCGGTGACGCTCGATAGTGGCATCGACGCGGGCAAAAACTTCCTCGACCTTGGCTTCATCAACGCCGTCGGCAAGCGCGAGCTCACCGACGAGAACCTGGCGAGCCTTGCTCAACATACGCTTTTCGCCGGCGGACAGACCGCGATCCTGATCGCGGCGCCACAGGTCACGAACTACCTCGGCGACCTTGTTAATGTCGCCCGAACCCAGGCGCTCCTGGTTGGCCTTGTAGCGACGGGACCAGTTGCCGGCCTCTTCTACGTCGGTCTCACGCAGAACGGAGAAGACCTTCAGCAAACCCTCTTCACCGACAACATCGCGGACACCGACCAGCTCGGCATTCTTGGCGGGCACCTGGATATTCAGATCACTCTGCAGAATCTGCAGTACGAGGTACTGAACGGTCTCACCGTTAAGCTCTCGTTCAATGATGTTTTCGATTTTCGCAGCTCCGTGGTGCGGATAAACTACGGTATCGCCAATGCTGAATTCCATGTAATGCACACGCCCTTTCCAACGGCCTTCCACCCTATCATGTCCCCCCATGATTTTACGGGTAGTATGAGAACATCTTAGGAAGACACTAAGGTGTTCTTTAAATACTGAAAATCCTATCGCCCATCCTCAAGCTACTGGAGGAAATCTAGTCATGGCCTTCAAGTCCGTACTTCGCCGCAGCGCCCTCATCACCGTCTCCGCAGCATCCGCAGTTGCACTTGCTGCTTGTGGCGCCGGTCAGATTTCGCAGACCGCAAATCAGCACCCGGCTGTCGACGGTGCGATGAACGGCGGCGAAGACGCTGCCGGCAAGGGTGCTGAGAACACCAACTCGGCTCTTGGCTTCGTCAACATCCGCGACGCTCACATCTTGGTTGACCCGGAGGCTGGTACCGCTGGCCTGAAGTTCTCCGCCAGCAACCAGCAGCGCGCTACCGAGTCGATCTACAAGCTGAAGTCCGTCACCGTTGAAGGTATCGGCGAGGTTGAGCTGAAGAAGGTCGCTGAGACACCTTCCTTCGCTAAGGCTGCAAAGGGCGAGGACTCCCTGCCGCGTGAGTGCCAGATTGTTGCCGGCCCGAAGTCCGTCATCGATCCGCTGGCTAAGACCGCCAAGGACAACACCGGCTGCATCGCGTACTACACCAACGAGCTGGACCCAGCCACCCTGGTTGGCGACAAGAGCAGCGCTGCTGGCCAGAACCGCGAGGCCACCTTCGAGTTCACCGACCCGCAGGGCCAGACCAACACCTACGACCTGGACATCACCATCTCCGCTGACATTCTGGAAGCTGGCGCACCGAACCGCGGTGCTGACGGCATGATTGAATCCAAGTAATCGCAGCACAGTGGTGTTCCTGCGCTGTTCGCGCGCAGCGCACTTTTAGGCGCTGGTACAGCGCAGTCCTGTCCCGCAAATAACGCGAGGCGCTTCATCGAGCGGGCATGGGCGATTGGTCGCTTGATACGGGTCACGGCAGTACAGTCATCCTTGACACAAGTCATTGACACTGCCCTGGCCCGCTCTCGCGTATCTGGGGTAAATTTTCTCGCGACATTCACCGCAGACCGCACAACACACGTTGTGGAGTCTGTCGTGTCCCCCTCTCTTGAAGCAAAGGTGGTTGCACCGTGGCCAAGACCAAAGACGAAGCCTACGAATGCTCAGCATGCGGCTGGCAGGTGTCGAAATGGGTCGGCCAATGTCCCAACTGCAAAGAGTGGGGCACGCTAGAGAAGGTCACTATCCGCTCCAGCGGTGGGAAGTCCGCCTCCACGCTGGAGGACAAAATTGCCGCACGGGCAGCCAAGCAACGTCGCCGTAGCGCTGCCGCAACGGAGCCCGGCGCGCGGGGTGGTCGTCGTAAAGCATCTTCCACTTCCGTCGCGGCTGAAAGCCAGCGTCTAGCACAGCGCGCGCTTGACGACGAGGCGGAGGAACGTTTCCTCGCCGAGACTTCCGCAACAGATCGAATCCCCACTTCATCTTCCGAGTTGACCGCGATTACGGGGATTTCCGCCAAGGCTGCGCACGCGGTGCGCACGGGCATCGGTGAGCTGGATCGAGTGCTCGGTTCCGGTATTGTGCCGGGTTCGTTGGTGCTCTTGGCAGGCGAACCGGGGGTTGGTAAGTCGACACTGCTACTTGAAGTGGCCTACCGCTGCGCGGACGGCAATTTGGGGCCGACGCTTTACGTCACCGGCGAGGAATCGGTCGGTCAGGTGCGGCTGCGTGCCGAGCGCACTGGCGCACTGTCGGACTCGCTGTACCTGTCGGCAGTGTCGAATATCGAGGACGTCATCGATCTGACGCTGGAGCTCTCCCCCGGTCTGCTCATTGTGGACTCTGTGCAGACGATGCGTGCCGACGTCGAAGGTGCTCGCGGTGGCGTTGCTCAGGCCCGCGCCGTAACCTCCGCCCTGGCGGCGTTGGCGAAGGAGACCGGGACTGCGATTTTCTTGGTAGGGCACGTGACCAAGGACGGCAATGTGGCCGGCCCGCGCACGATGGAGCACCTGGTTGATGTGGTGCTCAACTTCGAAGGCGATAGGCACTCGGGGCTACGCTTCTTGCGGGGTCTGAAAAACCGCTTCGGCAGCACCGATGAGGTGGGCTGCTTCGAGCAGACCGCGGGCGGTATTGCGGAAGTTGAGGATCCCTCGGGGCTGTTTTTGCATCACCGAACGCCGACCTCGGGAACTGCAATTACCGTGGCTATGGATGGCCGCAGACCGCTGCTGGCGGAGGTGCAGGGTCTGGTAATCAACACTGAGGCACATAATCCACGACGCAATGTCTCTGGTCTCGACCCGAGGCGCGTGCCGATGGTCGCGGCCGTGCTGACTGAACACGGTAACTTCAAGCAGTTGGCCCGCATGGAGATGTACGTGTCCACCGTCGGCGGAATGACGCTGTCGGAGCCTGCCGCGGACCTGGCGATTGCGCTGGCACTGGCCTCATCCATGACTAAGCGGACCTTCCAGGACAAAACCATTGCACTCGGCGAACTGGGGTTGGCCGGCGAAGTGCGGCGAGTGACCGATTTGGAGTGGCGCCTTAAAGAAGCTCATCGAATGGGCTTCGACACGGCAATTGTGCCCAGAGGCGCAAAAGGCCCGGCAGGGATGCGGCTGCTGGAAGCAGGCACCGTTGCCGAGGCCATTGAGCTTGGGTTAGGAGCTAAGCGCTAGCGCATGTTGAACGTGTAGGCGTCAGAGTTGTTGTCACCAATCACGCCGTAGAAGATGTACGACCCGGAGGGAACTGGGACCCGGTCTTCTTCGGAGCACTTGTTCGGCGCCGAGGTCAGACGCGACCAGGTGGCGGCATAGTTGACTTCCTCGCCCGGTGCCAATACCAGTTCACCGTGGCCTTCGGATTCATTACAGTCCACATCCGACCAGACTCGCTCATACGTTGCCAGGTCGTACACCTCGAAGCGCAACTGCTGCTCATCGAGGTTCACGCGGCATTCACCGCCGGTGGGGTTGTGGACGGTGATCGCCAGAGTCGGCTGCTCATCGCCGTAGTTCGGCTGATCCGAGGTGGCTGTCACCTGCAGGTCTGCAAGGCTACAGTCCTTTTTGTTCGCAAGCGCCGCCTGAGCGTCATCCTTCGCGGAGTCTTCGCCTTCCTTGCCGCCCTTCTTGGCGTCCTTGTCAGACTTGTCAGACTTGTCGTTCTTCGAGTCCTTGTCAGACTTAGGCGCGTAAGGTTCCTTAGGCTGTTCCGGAGGGGTCACCTCTTTCCCGTCATCCCTGGTGACATTCACCGGTTCAGAATCCTCGCTGTCCCTGTTTACCAGTGCGGAAATACCCCAGCCCAGGAGAACGAGGATGATAACGAGCAACACCGCCGCGGCGATACGCCGACGCCGGTAGATTTCTGGAGGCAGCTTATTGGTCACACATTTAGGTTAGCGGGTTCTCACTGACTCCATGGGTAACGACGGTCTCAGCGCGTCCGTCCTCCAAGCGGTACCGCATACCGACAACGCCTACCTCGCCGGTCTCCAGTCGCGACGAAATCTCCGGGGAGCGATCAATAATGTGATTAACAATCTCGCGCACGTGGCGACGCTCAAATTCGTCGATTTCAGTCTCGCCATCCTTGCGAGCCGCAAGCAACGACGGGGTGACCTTCTCAATCAGCACACGCTGGAAACCACCCGGCAGTTCGCCACCATCCAGTGCATTCTTCGCCGCAGCCACAGCGCCGCAGGACTCGTGACCGAGAACAATCACCAGCGAAACTCCAAGACCATCAACTGCGAACTCCAGCGAAGCCAGCACCGACAGGTCAGTAATCTCACCGGCGGTACGGATCACAAATACATCGCCCAAACCCTGATCGAAAATGATCTCCACCGGAGCGCGGGAATCCGAGCAAGCCAGCACAACGGCCTTCGGCTTCTGCCCCTGCGTCAGCTGCTTACGACGAACCAAGTCCTGGCGAGGATGCGCCGTCTTGCTCTCGCAGAAGCGGAGGTTTCCGCGCACCATCGATTGCCATACACTCTCAGGAGTCCTCTCAGAATTGCTCATAGTTATATTGTGCAACGACTCCGCTGTTTATGGGAAAGCGAGAATGTAGATTGACCTCTGCAATTAACCAATCCGACGACTTCGACGAACACGTCGATGCCGCCTTACGCGATTGGTATCGCGCCAATATGCGGCCACTTCCCTGGCGTGAAAAAGGCACTTCACCATGGGCTGTGCTCGTCAGCGAAGTGATGAGTCAACAGACTCCCGTCGCCCGGGTAATCCCCTCGTGGCGCGCCTGGCTGGAAAAATGGCCCACCCCAGCCGATTTGGCAGTCGCACCCAAGGATGAAGTCCTGCGTATGTGGGGAAAACTCGGCTATCCCCGACGTGCACTCCGGCTGCGTGAATGCGCAGAAAAGATCGTCGAAAGGCACGACGGCGAAGTGCCGAGTGACGTGGACACGCTGTTAGCCCTTCCGGGGGTAGGAGACTACACCGCTCGGGCGGTAGCGGCGTTTGCTTTTGGCGCGCGCACGCCGGTGGTGGACATCAACGTGCGCCGCGTACTCCGGCGACACCGCCAGGGCACGTACCTTCCCGGCATCGCCAAACGCGCCGACATGGCGCTCGTCGAAGAGTTGCTACCGCTCGACCCCACGACTGCAGCCGAGACTTCCGTCGCGCTCATGGAACTCGGCGCTACCGTCTGCCGAACGACACCCGAGTGCGAGGCCTGCCCCATCGCCACCAGTTGCGCCTGGATCGCCGCCGGTCGCCCCGAACCCGAAGACCACGAAATCGCCGCTGCTAAACGGCGTGTGCAGAAGTTCGAAGGCACCGACCGCCAAGTCCGGGGCTTGCTTCTCGACGTGCTCCGCGCCGCCGACTCCCCCGTCGAACAGGCCGCTCTCGATGCGGTCTGGGATGATGCACATCAGCGTTCCCGCGCACTGTTTTCCCTGCTTGACGACGGACTTGCAGAGCAAACTCCCGATGGCCGCTTCCAGTTGCCCCGTTAAAGCCGAGGCAATGCTCCGGTAAAGACCAGATTCGAACAAGTGCGTTGCCTAGAATTAGGAGCATGAATGCCTCGCTCCATCGATCTCAGCGCCAACGCTGTCTCTTTGGGGCTAGTAAGCGCAGAATTGCGCTGAGCATGGTGCTCGGAATTTCTCTGATTGGCGCTAGCGCGGGTGTGCTCAGTGGTTGCTCAGCGGTCGATGGGCTAGGTTCGATTGACTTCGGCTCCTCAGATTCTGACTCTTCTACGGTGAAGCGATTGCCTCCGGGGCAGGTAATTACGCAGACGCCATTCCCGGTCAATGCGCCCGCACGCGCACAGCGGGTCGTGTTTTCCTCCACAGGTGCACGCGACCACCGCCAAACAGCGGTATCTGGTACCGTACTGCAGCCCTATGCCCGCTGGTCGGAGAAGTCCCCACGGCCGCTGGCGGTGATTGCGCCGGGGACTCTCGGGATGGGCGATAACTGCGCCAGTTCGGTTGCGCTGCGCTACGAAGCACCTCCGACGCCTCCGGCACCTCAGCTGCTGGCACAGGGATGGAATGTTGCCATCGTGGATTACCAGGGGCTCGGCACGCCCGGGGTACATCCGTACCTCAACCGTGAGGTTGCCGGGAATAACACGCTCGATATGGCACGAGCGACTATTGAAGCTTTACAACTACCTGCAGATACTCCCATTGCGCTCTTCGGCTACTCACAGGGCGGAGGCGCCACCGCTGCAGCCGCCGAGCTAGCCGATGAGTACGCCTCGGAGCTGAACATCCGCGCTGTCTACGCCGGGGCTATTCCGGCCGATCTCACCGACACTGCGCTTCATATTCGCGGCTCGGCGCTGGCGGGACTCGTCGGTTACTTCATGAACGGCTTGATTGCAGAGTACCCAGAGTCCAAAGAACCAATCGAGCGCATGCTCAGCCCACTGGGGCAGGACTTCCTGAAGCTCACCGCCGATGAATGCATTGGCGCCACTGTCGAACGTTGGCCTCGCAATGACACCAAGGCATTTACTGCCAATGACTTGGGGATAGCGGAGAATCTGCGCTCGCCCGAGCTCTCCCCCGTCGTTCGACGCCACGTGGACGAGCAGGCTCTGGGCACAAAGACTCCCAGTATGCCCGTGTTCGTTACCCATAATGCATTGGATGATGTGTTACCCGTGACGTCGGCACGCGAGCTTGTGCAGAAGTGGCAAAAGGCCGGCGCCGACATCACCTACGTGGAGGTCGATACTGACCTCGGTGATGGGACGCACGGCCTTGCCTACGTGCTCACCCACGAAGAGATGCTTGCGTGGGTGAATCAGAAAATGGGGTACTAGCGGCGACAACCGCCGCTTTCCTCCATCTAGCAAGTACAGCTACTTTTTCTTCCAGCGACCACGGAAGGTCAAGCCCTTGCCCAGTCGGACGGTGTAACCGCCACGGCTGTTAATGGTCACCGGACCGATACGCTTCGAACCAGAGACTCCCGAACCCGAGTAGTTCAGCCACGTGTCCTTGTCCAGGTTCTGCTTCTTGCGAAATTGGATCCCCATTTAGTTCTCTCCCTCGGAGTTATCAGATTCGGTCTCTGCCTCGGCAGTGGCCTGATCGACAGTAGCTTTGATGTCGCCAGATCCAAACGCTCAGGATACCGTCAGCACTGCCGAGAACGCCCGTCATCTTCCTCAGAATCGGCCAAGGCACCGCTCATCGGCATCAACGTTACCGACCTTGCCTCATATTGGTGAAGGTAACTTCGCCTTGCAGATGTCCTTGAACTCGCCGTCCCTGCGCCATAGATGCCTCAATCCGTTATTTGTGACCGCCCCTAGTGAGCTCATGAAACCGGCCACCGCCACAGCGCGCCGAACAATGACGACAGCTAGTTAGTGCAAACCGCCCAGGGATGCGAATGGCTCCTCGGCCTGGATGTCGTGCAAGGGCACGCGCACCCAAGGCGAATCACTGTGTGCGAGCAGCTCGGTGAGCCGTTGCGATTGATCCTTCATCGCAGCGGTGACGTCGGGCTCACCATCACTCGCCCAGATCATTCGACCCCACCAGAAACTTGCGGCTACGTCAGCCCACGACACGAAGTAGCGCTGCAGCGCCGCCACGGCCTTGTCTGAAATCTGAAGGAACTCTTCTGGAGAGATCCACCCCAGCTCCGTTGCCGCGCCACCAACGCTGTGAACACGGATTATGTCCCATGCGCGAGTAGTGGCGGGCAGTGCCGGGGCCGCTGCTTTGGCAAAGCCCTCCGAGCGCAACATCCGTACAAGGTAACGGAACTTATGTTCTGCACCACGCGGATCCACGCCTTGGACAACAAAGAAGTCTTTCAGAAACTCGATTCGCTCCTCCATCTCTGCCTCGAGCTCGTTCTCAGAGATGTCCTTCACTGCATATGCGAGCGGTAAAAGCAGGTCATTTTCCACGTGCTGGCCACCTTCGAGCAGAGCATCAATAACCTGATACGCTTCCTGTGCACCAGTGACCCCCCAGTTTTGCTCGAGAGATGTTTTGTAGTACTTGGCCGCCCTTGCGTTGATGGCCTCAACCCCTAGCGGGGTCGCAAACGCCTTATTGCTCTTGTACACCATTCCCCAAGAGTGGCGGCGCACCTCATCTTTGCTCGGCGCCGGTTCCGGCCATGGGAACTTTGTAAGGCGGTAGATCCAAGTATCATCAAACTTTGCTGGCGTGAACGTTGAGCTCATACCCACAGAACGTACCGAGGTTTCGGGGTTGAGTCAGCGTTACTTCACACACCACCCCACACCTGGGGTGAGTTATGTCATAGCACTGAACGGCAGGCGCGGTTTTTATTGTGTTGCTAGTCTCGTGTGCATGACAGGACCCCAAATTGCATTGACCGACCGGCCAGATCTCGGTGCCGCACTTGAACGTACCGGTAATTCCGGGATTGTGCGCACTGCCGCCGTCGCTGTTGTAGAAGGTCTTGGTGTCGACGAGATTGTGCTCGAGGCCGCCGCCACGAAAGCAAGTGGGGTGGATGGTGCCGCGTTTGTCACCAACCGCAGGATCCTCGTGACCGCCGATAAGAAGGATCCATCCCATTTTGAGTTCCTTGAACTTGACAACCTGGGCAACGTCACAGTTCTGCCTTACAAGGGCGGCTGGGCCGTCGTGGCCCAGCTCTACAACACATATAAAGTGTGGAGCGGTTTCACAGAAAAGGCTGCGAAACGTGTGCAATTTGCCGCCCAGTGGGCTCTGACCGCAGGCCGAGAGGCACGAACTGAGGCCTCGCGTGCAGTGTCGTCAACTGAGCTGTTTGAGCGATGGAAAGAAAACAAGCACCGTCTCAATCGCAATAGCTTGGAAGAGTTTGCAGAGTCGATGCGCTCCCTGTACTCCGACATTGATTCACGGTGGTGGACTGAAAAATGATTCGACTTGCATACCCGGGTTCGCCCGACCGCTTAAATGGGCCAGAAGACACATCACACATCGAGCAAAACCTGGCTATTGCGCAAAATGGCTATCGCCATTACATCAAGCATGGTTCGTTACTAGAAACTGGAGCGTCTCCAGCAAATACGACGGCCGCCTCAAGGTCGAACGCCAGCGCGGGCACGACAGGTGCCCAGACCAGCGGCGCATCGAAAGGTCTCAGTGTAAAGAAGCAGCTATTACTCCTTCCCTTAGTGATAGCGGGCATCGTGGTGCTAGCGATTGCCTACGTTGCAGCTAAAGACGCGCTCTTTAGTGACAAGTCAGACGAGTCCGCTGCTCCCGCACAGTCCGCCGCTGAAGCACCTGCCGATCCCGGCGCTTCCAACGGTGGCGCTACCGGTGCCACTGGTGGGGATACCGCTGGCGGCCTCACCCCTGCCGACCACGCACCCGAACCGATTGCTAGTTTCGTGCGGGCCTGCACAGACTATGAAGTGGTGTTTAGCTACTATGGTGCGGATAGCGCCCCTGCCCCACAGGCAATGGGTACCAACTGTTCCGTGGATACTACGAAGGCACCCGACGTTGGTTACGTAGTCTTCACCGATGACCCTGCCGCCACCGCCGCCGTTCGTGACGGCAAGCCCGTCTTGGATGCCGTTGAGATTCCGGCAGAATCAACGCGCGGTTCCACATTCAAGGCGCAGAGAGTGGAGTCCCTCATCACAGTTGCGGAAATCCTCCCAGAGGACCAGGGAATCGTTGAGTACATGATCAAAAATGATGACCCCGAAGTGGCAAAGAAAGCATTGGTCGACCTCGGCGTGGCCAAGTAGAACTACAACTATCCGCGCTTTTAGGAAAGACCGCATATAGACACACTGCCGCCCCAGTTCCTCCCATAATGGAGTCGGAACTGGGGCGGCAGTGTTCGTTGGTACTGCTAGCGGCTAAACCTCTTAGAGCGGCTGGCCAGCACCCGCACCAGCCGGTGGCGGGTTGTGGCCGTCGTTATCGGAGTCGACCTCTGCCTCGGCAGCGGCTTGGTCAGCAGCACCTTCGATGTCGTCGGCTTCAACGCTCAGGGTGCCGTCAGCATTTCCGAGAACGTCCTTGTCTTCCTCGGAGTCAGCCAGAGCACCGCCGTCGGCATCAACGTTACCGGCCTTGCCCTTGTTGGTGAAGGTGAACTTCGCCTTGTCGACGTCCTTGGACTCGCCATCCCAGCCTTCGACATCGATGAAGACGGTCTCGCCGAGACCAACCTCACCGTAGAGAATCTTCTCGGAGAGCTGATCCTCAATCTCGCGCTGGATCGTGCGACGCAGCGGACGGGCACCGAGCACTGGATCAAAGCCACGCTTGGCCAGCAGGTTCTTGGCGCGGTCGGAAATCTCCATGGTGATGCGCTTCTCGTCGAGCTGGTCGCTGACGCGGGCCAGCATGAGGTCGACCATCTGGACAATCTCAGCCTGGCTCAGCTGCTTGAAGACCACAATCTCGTCGATACGGTTCAGGAACTCCGGACGGAAGTGCTTCTTCAGCTCGTCGTGGACCTTGTCCTTCATCCGCTCGTACTTGCCATCTTCATCGGCCTCGCCGACACCCGAGAAGCCCATACCAACAGCCTTGGAAATGTCGCTGGTACCCAGGTTCGAGGTGAAGATCAGAACCGTGTTCTTGAAGTCCACCACTCGACCCTGCGAGTCAGTCAGACGACCGTCTTCCAGGACCTGCAGCAAGGTGTTGTAAATCTCCTTGTGGGCCTTCTCAATCTCGTCGAAAAGCACGACGGAGAACGGCTTGCGGCGCACCTTCTCGGTGAGCTGGCCGCCCTCTTCGTAGCCGACGTATCCGGGAGGAGCACCGAAGAGACGAGAAGCAGTGAAGCGGTCGTGGAACTCACCCATATCAATCTGAATGAGTGCGTCTTCCTCACCAAAGAGGAACTCGGCCAGAGCCTTCGACAGCTCGGTCTTACCAACACCGGACGGACCAGCGAAGATGAACGAACCGGACGGACGCTTCGGGTCCTTCAGGCCAGCACGGGTACGACGAATAGCGCGGGAGACAGCACTGACAGCCTCTTCCTGACCGATGATGCGCTTGTGCAGCTCATCCTCCATGCGCAGCAGACGCGAGGACTCTTCCTCGGTGAGCTTGAACACCGGAATGCCAGTCCAGGAAGCCAGGACCTCCGCAATCTGCTCCTCACCAATCTCAGCGATGGTGTCGGACTCGCCCGCACGCCACTTCTTCTCGCGCTCGCGGCGCTCTTCGCCCAGCTTGCGCTCCTTGTCGCGCAGACCAGCGGCCTTCTCAAAGTCCTGCTCGTCGATGGCGGCTTCCTTCTGGCGACGCACATCGGCAATCTTGGAGTCAATCTCCTGCAGGTCAGCCGGGGCAGTCATGCGCTTGATGCGCATACGAGCACCGGCCTCATCGATCAGGTCAACAGCCTTATCCGGAAGGAAGCGGTCGTTGATGTAGCGATCCGAGAGGGTAGCTGCGGCAACCAGTGCCTTATCCGAGATGGAGACACGGTGGTGAGCCTCGTACTTATCGCGGACACCGCGCAGAATCTCGATAGTGAGATCCACGCCCGGCTCCGGCACGTTCACCGGCTGGAAACGACGCTCAAGAGCGGCGTCCTTCTCGATGTGCTTACGGTACTCATCCAAAGTGGTAGCACCGATGGTCTGCAGCTCACCGCGAGCCAGCTTCGGCTTCAGAATCGAGGCCGCGTCAATTGCGCCCTCTGCAGCACCGGCACCGACCAGCGTGTGAATCTCGTCAATAAACAGGATGATGTCACCGCGCTGGTTAATCTCCTTGAGCACCTTCTTCAGACGCTCCTCGAAGTCACCGCGGTAACGGGAGCCCGCAACCAGCGAGCCCAGGTCGAGGGAGTAAAGCTGCTTATCCCTCAGCGTCTCCGGCACACGGCCGTTGACAATGTCCAGTGCAAGACCCTCCACGACGGCGGTCTTACCAACACCAGGCTCACCAATCAGCACAGGGTTGTTCTTGGTACGGCGAGAAAGGACCTGCATAATGCGCTCGATTTCCTTCTCGCGGCCAATAACCGGATCCAGCTTGCCCTCGCGCGCAGCCACGGTCAGGTTCCGACCAAACTGATCGAGCACCAGCGAACCGGACTGGTGGTTGCCTTCCTGCACACGAGCGCCGGAGGTGGCGCCGACCGGACGCTGCTCCGGAGAACCATCGGACTCATCGCCCTGGAAACCGCTGAGCAGCTGAATAACCTGCTGACGTACGCGCGGCAGGTCAGCGCCGAGCTTAACCAGGACCTGAGCGGCAACGCCCTCGCCCTCGCGAATCAGGCCGAGCAGCAGGTGCTCAGTACCGATGTACTTGTGACCCAGCTGCAGAGCCTCGCGCAGAGAGTACTCCAGCACCTTCTTTGCACGCGGGGTAAACGGCACGTGGCCGCTCGGCGGCTGCGAGCCACGACCAATAATGTCGACCACCTCAGAGCGCACAGCGTCCAGGGAAATACCCATGGACTCCAGCGCCTTGGCAGCCACACCGTCGCCTTCACTAATCAGGCCGAGCAGGATGTGCTCCGTGCCGATGTAATTGTGATTGAGCTCGCGTGCCTCATCCTGTGCCAGGACGACAACGCGACGTGCTCGGTCCGTAAACCTCTCGAACATCACTGCCCTTTCAAGTGTCTATTTTTGCCGTAATTCAATAAAGGTTGTTTCACCTAGCTTAAACGCGACGCGACACAGATTAATCCCTATAGCCGTACGCCAGTAGCGAACAGACTGGTCAAAAGAGGTACAACGGCGGTTTCATCCTGGAACGGACACCTAGTTGTTCACGCGGTCGTCGTGGCCGTCATCTTGGTCGTCGTCATCCCGGTCGTCGTCATCATCGTCGTGGTCATCATCATGATCGTCGTCATCGCGATCATTGCGATTGTCGTCCACGCTCTCGGTCGAAGTCACCGTAGTGGTCTCGACAGGTGCCGGATCGACGTCATCGCTATCGCCACATGCTGCAAGACCGAAAGCCGCACCGGTTGCGGCTGCTCCGACCACGGCAACTCGGGCTGCCGAAATGCGTAGGAAAGTTTGACTCTTGAGAGTGGACTTTCATGGGTTCCCCTAGGACATATCGAATGGCTTCACCCTCCGCTACGGCGACGAGGGCGAAGTTGAATTGGAACATCTCTCAAGAACTTTTTCTAGAGAAATTACCTCAAAACGGAGCCTCTAAGTGCGGCGACAACATCGCTCGAGATAAAAAAGCCCCACACCTTTGAACGTATTCCCTAGTCACGCAACATATCTTCACAATCATTCGTTTCTGATAAAAAAATTTTGCAAAAAGCTACACAAAAGTGACCTAGGACACTTATTCTTACTGTAAAAGAAACTAAATCGGCGGTCCTACCGATGAGGTTTCGCCTGATTAGGCCTCTCCGAAGACCACAGGACATGAACCACGGAAGATGAGTGACTATGACATCTGATCCACAGACCTCGATTCTCAATAAGGTGCGCAAAGCTTCGCGAGCTACCTCGGACCTCGTTCTCGGTCTCGCACCGGTGACGCAAGCTGGTGTCCTCGGCTCGATGGGACCCGGCGCGGCTGGTAAGGCATTAAATTCCATCTACCGCTGGGACTTCCTGCCAGCTGGTCTCCTCGGCATCGCAGCCGGCCGCGATCCGCACCACACCGCGATTATTGATGACGGCGGCTCGCTGACCTACGAGGAGCTGCACGAGCGCTCCACTGCCCTGGCGCGGGCACTCCGCCACGGCGATATTCAGCAGCGCAACCGCATCGGTGTGCTGGCTCGCAATCACCGCGGTTTCATTATGGCTCTGTGCGCCCACGGTCGCCTCGGCACCGACCTGGTGCTGCTCAATACTGGCGCCGCTGCCGAGCAGACTCTAGCTGTAATTCGCGAGCAGAAGATTGACTTCCTGTTCATTGATGAGGAATTCACTCACATGCTGCCGGAGGACTTCGATGAATGCCCGGTCGCAGTGTCGTGGTTTGAAAACTACGGTGATACCTCCTGTGTTCGCGAGGGCTGGACCTCCATGCAGGAGATGCTGAAGACTGCACCGCCGGCAAAGTGGCCGACCGCCGAGCTGCCAAGCCGCCCGCGCCGTGGCCGCGTTATTATTCTGACTTCCGGAACCACCGGCACTCCAAAGGGTGCCAAGCGTCCGGAGCCGCGCAGCTGGATGCCGGCATCTTCCATCATGAGTCGAATTCCGCTGCGTCAGCGCCGCCCGGCTTACCTTGCGGCTCCGCTGTTCCACACTTGGGGCTTCGCAACCGCACAGCTGTGCATCGCACTGCGTTCCACCATGATTATGCGCCGCAAGTTCGATCCAGCCGACAGCCTCCGCATTATCGAACAGCACTCTCCGCACACCATCTTCCTGGTGCCGACCATGCTGCAGCGCATGATTGAGATTCTCCCAGACAACTACGACATCGGCGCGACATCACTGAAGGTCATCGCATCCTGTGGTTCGGCCATTCCGGAGGGAATTGTCACCAAGACCCTCGAGCGCTTCGGACCGGTTCTCTACAACCAGTACGGCTCCACCGAGGTCAGCTGGGCAACCATTGCTACCCCGGATGAGCTCAAGGCAAATCCGACCACGGCAGGTCGCGCACCGCTGGGCACTCGTGTCCAGATTCTCGACGAAGACGGCAACCGCGTCGCCGACGGCGAGACCGGTCGTATCTTCGTGGGCAACAACATGCTATACGAGGGCTACACCCGCCCGGGTGCGGACAAGCAGGTCATCGACGGCATGGTCTGCACCGGTGACCTGGGTCGAATGGAAAACGGCCTGCTCTACATCTCCGGTCGCGAGGACGACATGATTGTCTCCGGCGGTGAGAACGTCTTCCCACGTCAGACCGAAGATGCACTCAGCCAGCTCGAGGGTATCCGCGAGTGCGCAGTCGCAGGTGTTCCGGATGAGCGCTTCGGTCAGGCTCTGGTCGCCTGGGTTGTCCGCGACGATTCACCTGAGGGCCGCGCCCTGACCAATGAACAGATTCGCACATACGTCAAGCAGCGCCTCAGCCGCTTCGCTGTTCCGCGCGAGACCGTGTTCCTCGATGAACTGCCACGCAACGCAGTCGGCAAGGTGGTTCCTCGCCACCTGCCGAAGCCGTGGGAGAATGCCGCCGAGGAGAAGGCTGCTTAGGGCGCAGGGACCGTCGTAAAGCGAGCGGCAGACACGAAAAGGACGCGGTAGAAACTTCCATTGTGGAAGTTACCGCGTCCTTTTTGCGTGTCCTAGAAAGAACCAGTGCTGATTAGCCTGCGTTCAAAACACCGTAGTCCGTGACGGGTTCACGGAAAATTTCTTCGCCGTCCTGGGTCACGGTTACCGCATTTGGAGTGACGGTATACGTGTAGCCACCATTCTTTGCGACAGCACGGTTCCCGGAGAAACTATCTACTGTGTATGCATCCGGACTATCCGAAATCTCACCGAAGTCACCGATGTAATGGCGCTGCTGGCGGTTATTGGAATTCTCGCAAATCACGGCCTTACCCGACGACGTCTCCGCCAGCACACGCGCGTAATACCCACCCGAGCAGCGAGCGGTACTGCCAACCCAACCTTTGGCGTCGATATCATCGCGATCCATACCGAACGCGCGGAGACCAAAATTTCCCCTCTGCGTAGTGGTAGGAGCGCTGCTCTCCGGCTGCTTCGTCGTTTCTGGCTCGACGGTCTGGGTATAGGTTTCCGTGTGCGTCTCCACCGGCGCCGGGGACGCAGTGCTTGACGACGAGTCCCCTGCCGCAACCGTATCGGGAGACTGCGGGGAATTATCGGAGGAATTATTCAGGTAGTACGCGCCACCGATACCGGCGACCGCTGCAAGTGCGACACCGACGATGCCCAAGACCACGTACAGACCGTTGTTGCTCTTCTGCTCAGGTGCCGGAGCCTGCTGATAAGCCGGATACTGCTGGGGGTAACCGCCCTGGTTCGGCCCCTGCGTTTGGTACTGGTACTGAGGCTGGTACTGGCCCTGGGCCCCGCCCTGCGGCTGCTCCCAGGCAGATGTTGCATAACCGTCCTGCTCCCAATCCTGCGGGGAGGACGAACGCGGGTTGTACTGGTCGGTCATCGCTAAATTCCTTATTACTTCAGAGCCACACTTGTGCTCGGCCAATAACGTGGCGGCTTGCGACTACGCCCACAGCGGAACTTGCCACTACGTATTTTCCATTAACACTATGCGTTGCCCAGCGTACCCTGCTTGAAGCTAGCACTAGCTCAGAGCGGCACTTTGTTCTTGAAGAAATTGACGTAGTTCCGATCGGAGATCTTTCCCAGCATAAACTCTGGCTCCAACCCGAACATCGACCAACGAGTCTTCGTGGACCAGGACAGAGACTGAGGTGTCGTAGTGCGGTGGTAGCTAATTTGGTAACCGTCAGTGTGAACTCGGATCTGCGTGTATCCACCCGGATAGCCGAGTGCCGCGCCCCGCTCACAGAAGTCCGTATCCCCGTAGTCAGCGATACCACGGCGGCTGCGGTGCGTATGACCAGCGAACACGCCTTTGGCACCCGGCGTGGCGGCCAGAATCTCCTGGAAAATCTTGGCCTGCTGCGCCTCGACCATGAATGCCTCACCACCGAAATGCGAACGCACCGCATCCTGAGTAAACGGGTGATGCGCAAACAAAATTGTCGGACGCTCTGGATCGTCTGCGAGTTCGGCACGCAATGCACGCATCTGACGCTCATTAATACGTCCACCTGCATAACCAAACTCGGCGGTATCAACACCGATGAGGCGCACTTCGCCGACGCGAGTCGACCAGTGCTGCTGCGTCGGCACAAGACGCTGGCTGAAGTAATCCGGAACCGCGGTCTTGCCCTTGCGGATTCCGCGTCCACGGAAACCATTGATATTGGGTAGCCCGGGCGGGTGCACATCGTGATTACCACGGGTGACAAACCAGTTTTTCCCAAACTCACCGAAAGTATCCAAAACCCTGATGAGTTCGTCATACTCCTCAGGGCGGTTGCTATCCGTGCAATCGCCATTGATGACGAGAGTGTCTAACCCGGCAGCCTTTACCGTGTCCACCAGACCCTGCAATTGCATAGAGGCAAAAGGCTGCTCTCCCGGACCGGAGGAAAGACCGAGGTTGCCAATGCGAATGCCGTCATGATTGGGCTTACCAATGTGTGTGTCATTCGTCAGCGCGAACGTCGCCAAATGTGCACCCTCCAGCGCTGGCAGAGTGCTTACGACGCCTGTCTTCTCCGGTGCCGTTTTGCTCATGGTGATATTCAGCGACGGAACCGCGCGACAGTTGTGTGACCAGCACTCAAAGCGATACTCCCGTCCCGGCTCCAACCCGTCAATGACCACATGGTGGTAGCCCGACTCTGAGTACCCCTCGTGCACGAGCTCTAACTGCGTTGAATCCGCAGGACCAAGCAGCACCCGCTCATCCGAAGGAACGGTCGGCTTAATGAAGCCATACGCTGTCTGCACTCCCGGAGCATATGTTGCCCATGTAAATGCCACTGACGTGTCTGTGACAGTGATGACCTCCAAGTCGCTAGCCAGTACCTGCCACGACTTGGAATCCGACTGGGTAAGCCCCAGACCCGACGTGACGTACTCCAGGCCGTACGCTCCCGAGGTTTTCGCGACGGCCATTGAACTTGCAGCAAGAGTTGCAACAGATAGGTAGGCCCGGCGGGAAATGCTCATGTCCAATAAGCCTAGAACCTAAAGATGAAAATTAGATGAACTCTCCCTCTAATCTCAGAAAAATAGGAACGCAACGACAAGAGACACACGGCCAAAACAGCGCAAAATAAAACACCGCCCTACCAAGTCATGGCAGGACGGTGTTTTAAGAAATGTGGCTTGAGCATCTTTGTGAGCTTTTACCGGCTCACCAGTATGTAGATTGCTCTGAAACTGTAACTACTTCAGTTCCTTGGAGGACAGGCCCAGGGTGCGGCGAGCAACGACCAGCTGCTGAATCTGCTGGGTACCTTCGAAGATGTCCAGGATCTTGACGTCGCGGGACCACTTCTCCAGCAGGTTACGCTCAGAGTAACCGAAGGTACCTGCCAGCTGAACGGCACGGAGGCAAATCTCGGTGCCTGCACGGCCGGCCTTGGCCTTACACTCGGAAGCTTCCAGAGTGTTCGGCTGCTTGTTGTCAGCCATCCACGCAGCGCGCAGAGCCAGGAGGTATGCAGCCTCCCAATCGGACTCCAGCTTCAGGTACTCAGCTGCAGCAGCGCTCTGGGTGTGTGCCGGTGCATCGTAGTCAATCTCGATGCCAGCCTCTTCCAGGATGCGACGCAGCTCTTCCAGCGAAGCACGGGAGACACCGATGGCCATACCCGCAACCAGCGGACGAGTGTTGTCGAAGGTCGCCATTGCGCCGGCGAAGGACTTCTTAACATCAATGTCCGGGGAACCCAGCAGGTTCTCCTTCGGAACGCGGACGTTGTCCAGGCGGAGCACTGCAGTATCCGAGGAACGAATACCCAGCTTCTCTTCCAGACGCTCCACGGTGAAGCCCGGAGTGCCCTTCTTCACCAGGAAGGATTTGATGGCAGCACGGCCCTTGGACTTGTCCAGGGTCGCCCACACAACGACGGAGTCGGAACGCTCACCAGCAGTGACGAAGATCTTCTCACCGTTGATGACGTACTCATCACCATCGAGCTTGGCGGTGGTGGAAACTGCGGAGGAGTCAGAACCAAAGGACGGCTCGGTAATTGCCATGGAAGCCCAGGTCTTACCGAAAGCCTCCAGCTGCTCATCAGTAGCAACAGCTGCGATGGCTGCGTTACCCAGACCCTGGTACGGCAGAGACAGGGTCAGACCCACGTCACCCCAGCAGGTCTCAATAACGTTGAGCAGCGAAGCCATGTTGCCACCGTTCTTTACACCGGTGCGCTTCGGCTTCTTATCGTCGCCACGTCCACCAGAAGCACCGGAGAAGCCACGGCCACCATCTGCCATGCCGTCCATCATGGAGGCAAGGGTGTCGAGTTCCTTCGGGTACTCGTGCTCAGCGAGATCGTACTTACGGGAAATCGGTCGGAAGATCTCAGCGGCGGCCTGATGCGACTGGGACGCGCCCGCCTTGAGGAACTTCGGCAGTTCGAGGTTAATCATTTTCTTTCCTCTTAATTCTTTTCGGCTGAAGTATCTAGCGGTTTACAGAACGACGATGCCTTCGGCGACACCAATTGCGCGGAGGTCACGGTACCAACGCTCAACCGGGTGCTCCTTGGTGAAGCCGTGTCCACCGAGCAGCTGCACACCGTCGGAACCAATCTTCATGCCCTTTTCCGTGGCGAAGGTCTTAGCCAGAGCTGCCTCGCGAGCGAAGCCGCGACCCTGGTCAGCGCGGGAAGCACCGCGGAGGGTGATCATACGGAGACCATCGAGCTCAATCTTGATGTCGGCGACCATGAATGCCACTGCCTGACGGTGGGAAATCGGCTCGCCGAATGCCTGACGCTCGTTGACGTAAGGAATGACGTAGTCGAGAACTGCCTGAGAAGTACCCATTGCAAGCGCGGCCCAGCCGAGGCGGGAACGACGCAGAATGTCGAGGTATGCCTCTTCACGATCTGCAGCCGAGGTGCTAGCACCGCCGAGAATGTTCTCAGCCGGAACCTTGACATCCTTCAGGATGACACGGCCCATTGCGGCACCGCGCAGACCCATGGACGGGTCAGCCTCAACGTGGAGGCCCTCAGTGTCGGACTCAACGATAACCAGAGCTGGCTTACCCTCGAGCTCAACACCGATGATGAACAGCTCAGCTGCGCCGGCGTTCGGAACGAAGGACTTCACACCGTTGAGTACCAGCGAATCGCCTTCGCGCTTCGCGGTGGTTTCAGGCTTGCGCGCGTCGAAAAGCGGACGCGGCTCTGCGAGAACAACAGCGGCAGCCGGGACGTTCTCGCCAGCGAATGCCGGCAGGTAGGTCTTCTGCTGCGAGTCAGAGCCGTGAGCGGTCAGGGTGGCAGCGACACCGGCCGGAGCCAGCACAGCCAGAGCCAGACCCATGTCTCCGTAGGACAGAGCCTCTGCGACCAGCGCGTTGGTGGTGACGTCCTCACCTGTAGCGATGCCCTCGAAAGCCTCCGGGACGTTGATCATGGTGACGCCCAGCTCAGAAGCCTCAGAGACGAGGTTCTCCGGCGGAGTTGCCTCGTGGTCGGACTTGTAAGCAGCCTCGCGCAGACGAGACTCAGCGAACTCCTTCACCGTCTCGACGATCATCTGCTGATCCTCGGTCGGGGTGAGGTCGAAGAGCTTCTTTGCCTTCTCCTCGGCTGCGGCCTCCTGTGCAGCCTGGGCTTCCTCAGCCGGACGCTCCGGCTTACCGGAACCGGAAATCTTCTTAAACTGACGGTTCGCGGCACCAAGGGTCTTAAAACCGGACTTGGTGGACTGGTACACCACGCGGTCGATCTTTGGCTGAAGGTCGTACTTCTGGGCGAAGTCCGAACCAGTAATCGACGTGATGAACCGCATTGCCGCTCCGATAGCGTCGCGACCAGGGTTATTGCGGCCGACAGTCGAATCTTCGCGGTTCTTCTTCTCGCTCATGTGATCATGGCCTTTCGAGTCAGAACTATTACTGGCATAACAATAAAACAATCACGTGACCGTTGTCACAAGAATTGAAAAAACATTGCCAAGTAACAGAAAACTTTCAGGCTTCTAACTTGTCAGGCGATAACGCGGTTAACAACGTAGTTGCGATCAGAGAGCTCACCAAGCAGAGCCTCGGGCTCGAAACCGTACATCGCCCAACGGGCACGCGCAGTCCACGCAAGCGCATCTTCGCTGCTCAAACGGTGAAAGTTAACCTGGTAGCCACCGGAGTAGACATGCAGCAGTGTGTAGCCACCGGGGTATGCTTTGCACGCGCCGGTCTCCAAATAATCAACGCCGGCCCCAACATCACCGCGAGTACGCTTTGCACGGTGGGTGTGACCTGCCCCCGCGAAGAATACACCCGGAGCGTCGTTAAGCATCTGCTGCAAGCGTCGTGCATCAACGCTGTTGAGAATGAAGGTGGGCCCGGCAGCATGTGTCCAACCAGCCTCGGAGGTAATTGGGTGATGAGCCAGCACAACTGTCGGCTTACTGGGGTCACGCTGCAATTCCCGCTCCAGTGCATCGAACTGTTCCGGGCTAATTTCGCCGCCGGACTCATCCAACTTCGATGAATCCAGCCCTATGACACGGACCGGCCCCTGCTGAGTCACCCACAGTTCCTGTCGCGGACGCCCCAGGAGAACACCGAAGGGATCGCGATGATTCTCGGTACCCTCCAAAACCGGGAATTCGTCGTAGCCAGCAGATGGATCGGCATCCGGCTTATGCGGACGATCATGATTGCCGCGGGTGACAAACCACTGCCGCTCCTGAGCACCAAAGGTATTCATAATCTCGGCAAATCGACGCACCTCCGCCGGACGTGCTTCCGACGTGGCATCACCGTTGACGAAAACCTTTTCAATCCCCATCCCGCGCAGCTCGGCGAGAGCAGCTGTCAGCATGACCTCGGGGTACGGTCCGGCACCCGGTTCAGAAAAGATAGGCGCGGGGAAATTGCCGGTGATAATACCATGCCCATTTTCGCCAATATGCGTGTCATTGAGGATGGCAATCGTGGTCAGGTACTCCCCTTCCGGAGCGACCAACGTCGTGAACTGTCCAGTTTGCTCGGGTGTATTGGGGAGGTTTCGGGTAATTAATCCCGGCTCGGCGACCAGCCCATTCGATCGGCATTCGAAACGGTACGTGGTTCCAGGGCGCAGCTTATCGACGGTCACAAAGTGGTAGCCAACCTGCGTCTCGTCCTTATGTACCACGGGTAGCTCGCCGCCCTCATCGGCATCGACTGGCACTAGCGCAACTTCAGTGTCGGCCGGCGCCAGTGGAGCCAGCTTCCCCCACGCTGGATGTGGGCCTGCATACGTCGCCCACGAAAATGTCACCGACGTATCGGTCACGGTCACGACTTCCAGGTCCGTCACAACAAGGCCGCTGGTCAACCCGGTGAATGGAAACGGCGCCTGGTTCGGGGCCGCCGATGCAACTGCTCGCGTCCCGACGCTATTGACGGCCACCGTTACGGCCCCTGCACTCGCTGCTGCTCCCGCTGCTGCTCCCAAGCGCAATACGGATCGCCGATCAATTTTCTTATTCCCATTTACCGAATTCACGGGTGAAGAAATTACGGGATAAAAATAATCCCGGTGATAACACCGGGGATAACTACACATGAATTCAGTCGCTTACGCTTCCGGCTTCACGATCGGGAACAGCACGGTTTCGCGAATGCCAAGGCCGGTCAGGGCCATCAGCAGGCGGTCAATGCCCATGCCCACACCGGTCGTCGGCGGCATGCCCTGCTCCATTGCGTGCAGGAAGTCCTCATCCAGAACCATGGCCTCGTCGTCGCCACCGGCGGCCAGTCGCGCCTGATCCTCAAAGCGCTCACGCTGGACAACCGGGTCAACCAGCTCGGAGTAGCCGGTAGCCAGCTCGAAGCCACGGACGTAAAGATCCCACTTCTCGGTCACGCCAGGCTTGGAGCGGTGCTGACGAGTCAGCGGAGAGGTCTCGACCGGGAAGTCGCGGACAAAGATAGGACCGTCGAGCTGGTCTTCACAGAGCAGCTCCCAGATTTCCTCAACCAGCTTGCCGTGGCCCCAGCCGCCCTTTTCCGGAACCTCAAGTCCAATCACATCGGCGATTGCCTTTAGCTCCTCGACGGTCGAGTCAATAGTGACTTCCGGCTGACCAGGGAACTTGCGAGCAAGTGCCTCGTTCAGCGACGGGTACATCTCAATCTGCTTCCACTCGCCGCCAAAGTCGAACTCCGTACCGTCGGCAAGCGTAACAGTCGTCGAACCGAAGACCGCGACGCAGATTTCCTGAATGACCTCGCGGACGGTGCGGGCGGAGTCATCGTAGGTGCCGAATGCCTCGTAGTACTCCAGCATCGCGAACTCCGGGCTGTGCGAGGAGTCGATACCCTCGTTGCGGAAGTTACGGTTGATCTCAAAGACTCGCTCCATACCGCCGACGACGCAGCGCTTGAGGAAAAGCTCCGGCGCGATACGCAGGTAGAGATCGATGTCCAAAGCGTTGGAATGAGTCACGAACGGACGTGCAGCTGCACCGCCGTGCAGAGTCTGCAGCATCGGGGTTTCGACCTCGAGGAAACCGCGACGCTCAAGGGCGTGGCGCAGCTCGCGGATGACCTTGATACGAGTCAGTGCGTTAGTACGCGCCTGCTCACGCATAATCAGGTCCGTGTAGCGGTGACGCACGCGACTGTCCTCGGACAGATCAGCGAACGACACCGGCAGCGGACGCAGAGCCTTCGAGGCCATCTGCCACTTGGTAGCCATCACGGACAACTCGCCGCGGCGCGAAGAAATTACGCGGCCAGTAATGAGGACGAAGTCGCCCATATCTACGTCCGACTTCCAAGCAGCCAGGGCGTCCTCGCCGACCTCAGCCTTGGAAAGCATGGCCTGCAGGGTCGTGCCGTCACCCTCCTGCAGAGCGGCAAAGCAGAGCTTGCCGGTGTTACGAATAAACATGACACGACCAATGACGGTCACGACATCCTGAGTCTCCTCGCCAGCCTCGAGGTGGCCCCACTCTTCACGGACATCCTTGAGGGAATGAGTACGGGGAACCTCAACCGGGTACGGCTGAATTCCAGCCTCGAGCAGGCGGTCACGCTTCTCGCGGCGAATGCGCAGCTGCTCAGGAACGGTGGCGGTGTTTTCAGGGGTCTTCTTCGCGTCAGTCACGGCTATAAAGGTTAGCCGACTACACCGCCGACCTGCTACTCGCCCGCCCCTTTGCGAAATACTCGGCGGGCTACTCCCCCGCCTGCCGCCAACCTCGACGAATATCCTCCACAATTCGAGGATGAGCAAGTGTCGACGGTTCCAATTGTTGCGGACCGTTATCGGCACCGAACACGGTCGCAGCCCGGGCCACGTCAGGAGTGAGGAATTTCAGCGGCGGGGCGTCGTCGTAAAGCTCGAGCGTAGGAGGCTCAGGCTCGGCCTGCGCGAGTACAAACCCCCAGTCCCCGAAGGTGGGAACATGCACGTGGTACGGAGTGGTCGACCAGCCTGCGGCGCGAATCGAACTGTCGGTGCGCCAGAAGGCCTGCGGCGTCGAAAACGGCGAACCCGACTGCACCACCAGCTTTGCGCCCGGCGCGGCCACCGTGCGGATCAACCCGTAGAACTCCTGAGAGTAGAGCTTGGCCAGCACTGCGTTGTCGGGATCGGGAAGGTCTGCATAGATGGCGTCGAACTTCTGCACCTGCGCCTTACCACGTGCCTGCTCGTGGAGCCATGCGAAAGCATCCGCAGCAATCTTCTCCACTCGGGGATTGTCCAGGCTGCCACGGTTATCTTCCCGCAGCACAGTGCGGGCGACCTCGATGACGTCCGGATCCAAATCGACCTGAACAATGCGCTCGATGTTGGGCATCCGCAGCAGCTCCCGGGCAGCCAACCCATCGCCTCCGCCGAGGATCAACGCCGACTTCGTTTCTTTACCCACCGCCGGGTAGACCAGCGACTCGGTGTAGCGGTACTCGTCACGACTGGAGTACTGCAATCCCCCGTCGAGATAAAGCCGCCGGTCCCCGCCAAATCGAGTGACGACGATGTCCTGATACTTCGAGTGCTTGGCGAAAACAATGGGCTGGGCGTAGAGCGACTGCCGGGCGGTCGCCTCAATGTCCCGGATTCCGGCCAGTAACGCTACCAACCCAACAAGTGCCGCGACGAGGGCGGCGACAGATGCGACCAGTGCCCGGCGGGTCAACATCTGCTTCAGTAGCAGCGCGGCGATTATCAATGCCGCGGTGACATTGATCAGTCCAGCGATGGCAGTGGCCTTCAGCATGCCCACCGTAGGCAGGAGCACAAATGGCCAGATTAAACCGCCGACCAAGGCTCCGAAGTAGTCCGCAGCGTTGAGATTCGCCAGCACGCGACCGGTGTCCTCGGCGGAGGACGTCCGGCCGGTCTGCAGAAGTGTCATGAGTAACGGCACCTCGGCACCAACCAGCGTTCCGATTATGAAAGTGGCGGCGACTAATGCTCCGAGGCTCTCACCTGTAACCGAAAATACCCAGTACAGAGCGGTTGCGGACACACCGCCGAGCAAACCCAAAGCACACTCGATACCGAGGAAAGACACCGCGGCACGGCGCACAAACGGCTTCGCCGCCACGGCGCCAAAACCCAGCGCTGCGACATAACCGGCCACAATCAGGGAATTCGCAACGACGTCGCCGCGGCCAAGAGAAGCCGACAGCGCCAGTAGTGCCAGCTCATAGACCAGGCCGCAAGCAGCACAGGCCGCCACAGAGCCCAGCAGGAGAGCCCGCCAGCGCCGGGAAGTCGTGGTGGTCTCCATCTATGACAGCGCCACCGCGTTAATCACACCGATAACAATGAAGGTGGTCGCAGCCAAAATCGCTCGGGGGCGTACCTTCGCGTCCATTACGACATCGCGGAAGCGCCCCGGAATCAGAGCTTCCAGCACCAGCAGCGATGCTGCCTGCAACACAATGCCGAGTGCACCGTAAACGAGGGTCTCCCCCAGGCCAATCATCAGAGCGTCGTCGGATGCGCGGATTACCGAAACGACAATGCAGGCCAGCGCAATCTGCTGTGAGCCCGCTATCATCGCGGCGCCCGCACGGTTTTCGAGAAACACCAGGTCGCGCAGTTTCCCAGGAGTAATCAGATCAAGGACAATGAATCCAACTACGAGCACTAGGGCACCCGCAAGGAAGTAACCGACGGTGGCCGGCACTCCGACGGCCAGATGCTCGCCCACAGTTGAGGCCACGACCGACTGCGCTGGCTCCGATGTCTCCGACTGCGCCGTGAGGATAGCCGTCCCGGTGGTGTCCATGTACGTTACTGGTCCCATGTTTATTTCGCTCCTCCGAATGATCCGGCCGATCCACCCGAACCGCCGGAGGGGGCGGAGGGACCGAAACCGGGGCCGAGATAGATGAAGTGCCCACCCGAATAGCGGCCACTAAGTGATTCTCTGGTTATCAGGCACGTGTCCTTTGACCCTGCCTCAGGGGTCTGACGCGAAACGATGAACAGGTGCTTCTTCGTCCTCAGGTACGCTGCCCCGCCATCTTCGTTGTAAGCCTGTGGCTTAATCTCTTCTTTCAGCTCACGCCCCACCTCAATGGGGTCGCGGTCGCCACAGGTCCAACGTCGATCAATTCCGCTGCTGACCTGCGTCGCAGATGCTGCGCCGGGCGCGGACTGATAGCGCTCGCTAATCCTCTCTTCCGCAGATTTCCCGCCGACGAAGAAACCGGCCAGAGTGACCACAATGCCGACAACGATCAGTGCGTAACCAATACTTCCGCGTCCCATAGACTCAGGAACCTCCCTTTACGCGGTCTGCCTCGGCCCCATGGTTACCAGCGACGGCAGTCCAAGTATTCGACGTCCACACGAGCTGCCCCGGCGGGTAGCCGTGCCACGTATCCCAGCGATACCCCTGCTCAATCGGCTCTGCAGCCAACACAGTCAGCGCGCCGGGCGAACCGGGGAACTCCGCGACAACCGAATGAGGATGCCCTGTACCGAACTCGCGACGTAAAGCATCTGCGCGCTGAACGAAGGCTTCTGGCGAGAGGTTCTCCACACGAGCTTTCACCATCACTCCCGCCTCACTCAGGGGCACGCCGTGTGCCGCGGTACAGGAAATCTCCTCGGTAAAGCACGGGTTCTCCCGCTTACCGACGAAAACCACATGCGACGCTCCGAGGACTCCGAGCGTCAGCGGCGGTGTTGTGCCGTCGGGGTGAGAGATAACCGCCTCGCAGAGGGTGTCCGGGACTTGGCCGTCAAAAGCAATGCGGAGTTGCTCCGCAGCAGTGTCTTTGAACGGCACATCTAGAATTGCCAGCGACATAGCGACCGCCACTAGCGATTGTCCGCGTCCGGATTATGGTCCGGCGCTGCCATGACATCAATCTCACCGGGGAGAATCCTAATACCGGTGGACGCTTCCCACATCGAGTCACCGTAGCGTTCCAGTCCGAGCAAGCGACCGTCACCGGATTTGTAGTCGACGAAGTCCGTAGCCCCCTCCGGCGGCAGCCCAGTGGTGCCAATCGCGGTGTAGCGGGCGGTTCCCCGCTCCTCCTCCCAGTACTCCACACCGTCGACAACGACGGGATTAGTTGGTTCGAAGCTACCCGGAAGCTTGCGCCACCAGGTGAGGATGACTTCACCTTCATCTTCCTCAACGCCGAACCAAGAACCATCCGCCCCACCATCGACGAGATGTTCCCACCAGCGGAACGGCCCCTGAGAGAGCTCAAGGGATCCGCGCACAACATGGGAGGCACCACCGTAGTTCAGGATTGCGCCCGGCGCGACAGAGGTTGGACCGTACTTACGGTACTCATCAGTCATCAGCGGGTCGACGAAGCGCTCCCGATCAGAACCCGGAACCTGAGTATTCCGACGCGCTACAACAACGACGATGACCCCGATGACAACGAGGATGATGCCGATTATGACAATGCTGTTCACTAGGATTAATCCCATCGATAGTGTGGTGACGCTAAGTAAACGCCCGATTACTAACTTTCTACCGAATACAGTCGCGGCGCGCCGTCGAACATTATTTTCGTTCGAGACGCGCCGCGATAGGTCTACGCGCTAATCCGCGCGTTTCTGCTTAGCTCCTTGCCAAGGGCAACCTACACACCAATCTTCTTGCCATCAGTGCGTACAACCTGAACGACGGCCGGGCGTGGCTGCTCCTTGCCACCGTCCGGCCAGTGCGAGGTCGGGTTGGTGGTCGGGTCCGGGTTGTCGCCGACTGGATGACCCTGATCCGTCTCGATTTCGCCCGGGTGCTGGACGTTGACCATCACGCGGTTGGAGAAGATCTGCGGACCGCAGGTCTCTGCAGCAACCGGAACAGTCAGGAAGCACTTGGTCTCACCACGACGCTCGCCTTCGACAGCAACGGCGAACAGGCCGTCGTTGGAGTCCAGGGCGTTGCCGTCGGTGGAAACCCACAGGTTGCCGTACTCGTCAAAGGCGACGTTGTCCGGGCAGGAAATTGGCGAGACCGATTCCTTGTCGAAGCCACCGAAGTAGGTGTAAGCCTCGTTCGGGTCACCACAGACCAGCAGGAGGTTCCACTTGCCCTTGGTGCCGGCGTGGTCATCTTCCATCTCCAGAACAAGGCCATTCTTGTTCTCGGTGATTGGTGCGACCTCGACGGCGTCGGCAAGCGGGCGCCCTGCACCATCCTTGCGTTCCTTGCCCTTGTCGTCCTTCGCGCCCGCCTTACCGCGGTACTTGTTGTTGGTCAGCGCCGCGTAGACCTTACCGGTCTTCGGAGACGGCTCGATATCCTCCGGGCGGTCCATACGGGTCGCACCAACCTTGTCACCGGCGATGCGGGTGTAGATGCAGACCTCTTCGGCGGTCATGCCATCAACGTGGGACTCGTGCTTGCCGTCTGCCTTGGCGGTCATCAGCGGAAGCCACTCAATGTCACCGTCGAAACGGCCGTCCTTCGGCAGCTCACCGGAGCCGTCAATCTCGGACTCGGAATTACCGTTGAACTTACCGACGTAGAGAGTGCCCTCGGACAGAATGCCCATGTTGTGCTTGAGGTCCCCCTCCTTAATCTTGCGGGAGGAGACGAACTTGTAGATGTATTCGAAACGCTCGTCGTCGCCGGAGTAGCACACGACCGTGCCGTCGTCGGTGACGTAAATCTGACCGGCTTCATGCTTGAAACGGCCCACTGCGGTGTGCTTGACCGGGGTGGAGTTCGGGTCAGATGGGTCAATCTCTACCAGCCAGAAGAAGCGGTTCGGCTCATTCGGCTCCTTGGAGACATCGAAGCGGTCGTAGTACTTCTCCCACGCGCGGTCGGACAGCTCTTCATTCTTGACCGAGTAGCGCTTGAGCTTCTTAACTGCGTCCTCGTCCTTGAGCTTGCCAACGTTACCGAAGTACTGGTCAACGTTCTCCTCACCGGACAGGTAGGTACCCCACGGAGTAACACCACCGGAGCAGTTGTTCAAAGTTCCCTCGACCTTCATACCGGTCGGGTCGGCCTTGGTCTTCAGCAGATCGTGACCAGCAGCCGGGCCGTCAACTGTGAACTCGGTGAAGCCAGTGATGCGACGGTTACGCTTGTCGCTGAGAATTGGCTTCAAGAATCCCTTGTCATCCTCTTCCACAGCAAGGATGGTCTGGCCGTGGGCAGCCAGTCCGATGTCGACCTGCTCCTTAGTGGCATCTTCTTTCTTGTAGGCACGGAACATCATCGGCTCGGTGGTGTACTCGTGCGAGCAGACGTACAGCAGTGTGCCGTCTTCAGCCTTAATCAGGCCAGCGAAGTCATTGTTGAAGCCGAACTGCTTCAGCTGGTTTTCCGGAGTCTGCTTGTCAAAGTCGAACTCCGGGCCACCCTCGTGGATTGGGTCGCCCCAGCGAATCAGAACATTCTGCTCGTAGCCGTCCGGGATAACGACTGCGTCTTCCGTGTTCGGCTTGACGGCGTCGAAACGCATACCCTCCGGCGATTCACCCTTGCTACCGTCACCGGCAGCAGCGGTACCGGAGGCGTCGGAGCCACCTGCGGCGCTGCCCGAATCATCAGAGGAGCAAGCGGCCAGCACGGCGCCACCGCCGACCGCAAGAGCACTAGCACCAGTGACCTTCAGTGCCGCGCGACGGGAGAATGCGCGCTGGGAGAACGCCTCCTTCGCAACATCACCGAAGTACTGGTTGTCCGAGAACTCGTTCGGAGCATCGTCAGCACAGGCATTACCACACTTGTAAGTGCAGGTCAGAGAGCTGCGAGAGGTAGCAAAAGGATTTGTCAGCAGATTCTTGCCAATACGAACCACGGGGAGACCGCCTTTGTATAGCTTCGACTAGGTGAGGAAATGGAAAACTAAAACTTTTAGATCCTCTAAGAAGCTAAGGACGTTGCGTTACCTTTCGGTTTCTAAAAATCAACTCACCGATGAGCTTTAGCTGACGGTCTAATGGCTTGTGGTTTAACGCAAAGTAAACACTCTGGTGTTGCGGTTTTCCCGCTCGTCTTTTCTCTCCAACTACGCAGTCGAGCCCCAGCTCTGCGGGCTACGTGGACTAGCCCTGGTTCTCCGGGCTACGCGGATTCTTCAAATCAGAACCCTCCGGCACATCCGCCGGGTCATTGCCACTTTCCAGAATCTTGTTGTCCTCATCGACGAAGATGACATTCGGCTTGTACGTACGCGCCTCGGCGTCATCCATCATTCCGTAGCCGATGATAATAACCAGATCACCCGGCGATATCAGACGAGCGGCGGCACCATTGATGGAAATGATGCCCGAGCCGCGCTCTCCGGTAATGCAGTAAGTAGTAAGCCGGTTGCCATTATTGATATCGACGATGTCGACGGCTTCACCTTCAAGCAGGTCGGCCGCTTCCATCAAATCAGCGTCAATCGTGCACGATCCAACGTAGTGAAGATCAGCCTGAGTCACCGTGGCGCGGTGAATCTTGGACTTCAACATAGTGCGAAACATGAAAAAGGTAGGTCCCTTCCTGGATTCGTCCCCTGGATGCTTGCCTACCGCGGCACCCCTTAGCGTGGCAGGTTATTAGTCGGCACACTATAATACGACAACTTCCCAGCCACGAGAAACTACTTCTAAAAGCCGTCCTACTCGCTGTCCTGCTCAACGCCAAAGCCAGCGTTCTTCAGAGTTTCTCTGCTGGACTCATCTTTCAGACGAGCATCTCGAGCAGCACGAACCTTTTCCTGCAGCTCAGCCAGCTCAGCGGCCTCTTCCTCAGTCAGCTCGCCGTCCAGCCCCGCAGCCGACAGAGCCGCCGACGCAATTTCGGCGTCCTTCTGGCCGAGCTGACCGAAACCGTTTGCCGAATCCGGGCGCGGCGCACCAAGAATCAAGCCAACATTATCAATGAGACGAGTAGTGCCGACCTTCGCAGCAACCAGCAGGCGAGCTTCAGTCTCCTGGCCGTCGCCGCGCAACGCCTCGTCGGAAAGCGGGGCGAGCGCAGCGTCACGCAGCTCCAAGTAATCCAACTCGACTTCAGGCTGGCTGGCGAGCACACCACGCGCGGTTTCCAGCACAGCATCCGCACCACGGTCCGCGACAAAAGCACCGGCAGTCAGCGCAGCGGACAGGGTTACTGCGAGATTGCGCTGCTCCTCGGACAGATAGCGGTTGCGGGAGCTCATAGCCAACCCGTCGGCCTCGCGAATCACCGGTACACCGTGTAACTGCACCGGCATATTCAGGTCAGTGACCATCTGCTGCATCAGGCACAGCTGCTGGTAGTCCTTCTCACCAAAAACGGCATCAGTGCAGTTGGTGATGTTGAAAAGCTTGTTGACCACCGTCAACGCACCGGCAAAGTGCCCCGGGCGAGTAGCACCTTCGAGCTCCGAAGCCAGCGGCCCCGGCTGCACGGTCGTGCGGAAACCGTTGGGGTACATCTCCTTCGCGTTCGGCGCAAATACCAGCTCAGCACCGACAGCGCGGAGCTTCTCAACGTCTTCCTCCAGAGTCCGCGGGTAGGCGTCAAAGTCCTCCCCCTCACCGAACTGCAGCGGATTGACGAAAATCGACACCACCACAACAGCGCGCGGCAGCGTCTTCGCGGCCTGTACTAGTTCAAGGTGCCCCTGGTGTAGCGCACCCATCGTAGGTACGAGCACCACCGGCCGCCCGGTCTTCCGCAACGCACGGGTGACCTGCGCGATTCCCGCAATAGTCTTGTGAACAGTTGTCTCTCCGGCGGTATAACCCGTCATGTTTCCTCCGCGTTCAGATCTACCGGACCAAACTTTTCGCCCGACGGCAATACCTTACGCCACATCCCGGATGACCAGAACAGCCAGTCCGCTCAGCTCATCGGCGTAGGTACCGCAAAACCTCGTTGGCGCCGCGCAGCTCGGCGATGCGCTCGGCAAGGGCCAGGTAGGCGGTTCCCATTTCCGGTGCCACCGCTTCAATTTCACGTTCGTGCTTGACGACGGTCCCAAGGTCGTCCCGCGTCACCGGGCCAGTCAGCCCCCGGGAACCCCACCTCAAGGCATTGTCCAATGAAGCTTCCAGCAGTGGGCGGAGCAGCTCGGCGGCCTGGCCTCGACGCAGCTCAGCTAGGTCGGTGTCTTCGGCTGCTGTGTCTCCGCCGATAGTGGTTGCCAGCATTTCTACTGCATCGACCACAACTGCGCCCAGACCGTTTGAGCCATGGGCCATAGCCGCGTGATAGAGACCGCGGTGACGTTCGTTGATGAACACCGGACGACCGCCGAGTTCACCAATGAGCAGTTCACTGACTGTTTTCGCGAGCTCATCCCCGACCGTGATGCCCCATGGGCAGCCGGTCAGGAGCTCGGAGTCGTCGTCAAGCCCTGCGAATGTCATTGCGGGATGGGCGGCGATGGTCAGCGCGCCGGTGAGTGCGACCGGATCGAGCACGGCACGCCCGAGGGAACCAGAAGTATGCATGACGATGCGTCCGGGGCCGACATGGCGGGCGACGTCCTCGGCGACCTCTGCGATGGCGCGATCCGGCACGGCGATGACGATGAGCTCGCAGGTGGAAGCTGTGTCGGCAATGCTACTAACCTGTGCGTTCGGGAGACGTAGATGCGCTCGTGTGACAGATTCTGGTGAGCGCGCGACCACGTGAGTGACACGATGCCCACAGCGCTCTAACGCCTGGCCGAGCGCGACCCCGACTTTTCCGGCAGAAATAATCCCCACCGCCAACCGCGGAGCGGTTGTCCGATGGGGATGGGAATCATGCTGGCTTTGCGTCATGACTGACTAGGTTAGACCAAACCAGCTATGTGCGGTGAGTAGGCCGCGCACACTCGGTAAGCGACTAGGCCTCTTCGTCCTCGCGCTGCTCCCTCTTCTTGCGCATCTGCGCCATCAGCTCGGCAACCGTCAGGCTGCCCTTGTTGTCCTCAGCACGGCGCCGACCGTGGCTTGCAGGCTCCTGCGCCGTAGCCTGAGCCGGTTTCTGAGCTGGCTCTTCTGCGAGGTTCTCATCGCGAATGGCCTGCAGCTGGCGAGTCGGAGAGTCCGAGGCGTCGTCCGATTCCGGCGCAGCGAATGGGTGCCGTGCACCGTGTGCCTCGTGAGCACCGCCCTGAGAATCATCCTCTGCAGCGTCCTCGGCCGGGGTTTCCTGCCAGTTGATGGCGCGGAAAGAGTTAGTGGAGAACTTCTCCTTGGAAACGGTTTCGTCACCCTTGGAATCGGCGACTTCGTGGACGTCAACCGGCTGGCCAGACGGCGAGAATGTACGGCGCATGTCGGTAGCCTCGGCGTCTTCAACCGGCGAAGCGGAGGAAGCGGAGCCCGTGCCGCCGTGCTGGGTATGAGCGCCAACAGTGCCGTTAGCGGTCATCTCAGCGCGGTGGGAAGTCGCGCGTGGTGTCGGCCGGTCGTGACCGGTCGGATCCTTCATCGGCGAGGCCTGCTGTGGCGAGTCGAGCTCACGCAGACGCTCGGCCTGGGCGCGAAGAGCAACCTGCTCGTCGTCGAAATCCTCCCCCATGAACTCAGCAAGCTGGGCACGCAGTGCAAAGACCTCAGCGCGCAGCGCCGCAATGTTGTCATCGTTGTTGCCCTCAAGCGAGTCCAGGTAGTTCTGCTCGAGAATCAGCTCCTGCTCACGGTGAGTAGCCAGCTCGCGGTCAAGCTCCACCTTGTGCAGTTCCTCGATTGTCTCCAACCGCTTGCGCTCCAGCGCAATGGTCTTGCGGTATCGAGTCACCAGCACAGCCCCGATAACTGCCGACCACAACGCCAGCAGCACGGCAACCTTCATCCACCCGGCAGAGGTGGCAAAGAGCATGACGATACTGGCAATCACCGCGAGCACCAGCAGCACGACCATGAGAATAACGGCGGTTTTCTCCGTCATACCATCGGTAGAACTGAATTTCGTCACATCATTGCTCTGCTCATCTGCATATGCCGCATCAGCCCCGGAGTTAGCCCCAGCGGAGTAGCTTTCGAAAGCTGAAGAAGGCGACGGAGACGGAGACTCGGCCATATCCGACGAAGTAGCTGCCGCGTCGCCCTGAAAATATGCGGCATCACCCGAGCGCTTCAGGTCATTACCGGCGTTGGAGAGGTCAGTCATAACTCCCACCCTACCGAGTTAGTTCCCATTTCCCCGCTAGGAGGCGAAGAATTTTCGCCATCAGTTGGCAATTGGCAAACTTTTTCCAGCCACAGCCCCGCCGCAGCGAGCAAAATTCCGGATACTGTGCCGACAATCATGATCGGTCCGTCGGCCTGTGCAGCCGCAAGTTCCGTCCACTTCGGCAAGGCCCACAGCACGCCACCGGCGTACAGTCCTCCGAGAATCGCACCCAACCACGCGGATGCCGTACCGACCACCAGCCATCGCGACAACGTTAACGGCTGCACCTGGCTGCGATCCTGCCCGACCTTCCCTTCTTTCAATACCGACTTAATCCACCGCGCTGCTGCCACACAGACGGCTGTGAGCAACCAGGGAAACCCCAGGTCCCACCAACTTCGCGGCCCGAGCGCACCGAAAAACTGTGCCAGGATCATCCATGACGCCAGCGCGAGAACCAGCGCAGATGCAGCCAACGTAATCGGTGAGGTCGGTTTCATCTCTAGGCCTCTTCTCCATCCGCGCTGTCTGCTAGACGCACTGCGTTTACGTCTTCAGGTGCCAGCTTATCGACGAGTTCCGCGACCCGAACTCCCTCCAATTCGGCATCCGGGTCGGCATCGAGCCACGGCACCAGTACGAAGGCACGCTCGGTTGCCCACGGATGTGGCAGGGTCAGAGTCGAATCGTCAGAGATGATCTCCTCGCCGGAGTTCTTGTCAATGACCTGCACAATGTCCACGTCGAGCGCCCGTGGTCCCCAGTGAATTTCGCGCACTCGACCAGCGTCATTTTCCAGTTTCCAACCAGCTTCCAGCAGCTCCATTGGTGTCCGGGACGTATCGACAATGAGCACGGCATTGAGGAAGTCACCCTGCTCTACCCCACCCCAAGGTGGGGTGGCATAAATTTTTGAGGCTGCGACCAATTCATCGGCGAAGAAGGCCTGCACACCAGTTAGGTTTTCTCGCGCGCGGTCCATGTTCGCGCCGATAGAAAGAACGGCGCGAATCATGCCAACCGCTTCTTCCGCGAACGGCGGGCTGTTACCGCAGCGTCATCAAAGTCGAGCGGAATGGGCGCATGCGGTTTGTGAATGGTTACTTCCACCGCATGTAACAGTGGGGACAATCCGCGTTCGGCGCGGCCATCGTCGTCGGCAAGCACTGCTTCGGCAATCTCGGTCGCGACGGTTTCGATGAGGTTGCGCGGAGTGCCGGTCAAAATTCCGTGCGCTGTGGCTGCGATGTCGGCGTAGTTGACGGTGTCGTCCAGCTCGTCGCTGGCAGCGGCACCGGAGAAATCCAACCACAGGGTGACATCACAGATGAAGTCCTGGCCATCGCGGCGCTCGAAGTCGAGACAGCCGTGGTAGCCGCGGGCTTTCAGACCTTTGAGTTCAATGCGATCAGCCACTGTTTCTACTCGTCTCCTTCCAGAGCCGCCTCGGCTGGCGATTCAGCAGGAGACTCATCGTGCTGTGCAGCGCGGTTAGAGCCACCTTCCGGATAGTCGCCGGCCGCGGTGTAACCGGTCAGTGAGCGGCCAAGGTTCCATGCCTGCGCCACCCGCACTGCGTCGAGGTTGTCGGCCACATTGTGAACTCGAACCGCCCATGCGCCCGCCGCTGCGGACAGCGCGGAAATTGCGGTAGTCGCAGCATCAGCCTGCTTTGGCGCGCGAGCCTCACTGCCGACGGCGGCGGCGAAACGCTTGCGGGAGGCACCGACCAATACGGGGAAACCGAGGTCAATAAGCTCCGGCAGGCCGTGGAGGAGCGCCCAATTGTCATCGGCGTTTTTGGCAAAGCCCAGGCCTGGATCCAGGACAATATTTTCCTCGACGATGCCGGCGCCCATGGCACCGTCGACAAGCTGAAGCAGGTGCTCACGGACATCGGCGACAATGCCGTCCGGGTGAGTTTCGGCGCGTCCAGAAGCGGAGCCGAAGCGATCGGTCTTCCAGTGCATCAGGCAGATGGGCACATCGGCATCGGCGCAGGCTGCGTACATGTTGGGGTCTGCGAGACCGCCGGAGACATCGTTGATGAACACCGCGCCCTCGGCGATTGCTGCCTCTGCGACACTTGCGCGCATAGTATCGACGCTGATCAGGTGCCCGTCTGCCGCGAGCTCACGGACCACCGGCACGACTCGGGCAATTTCCTCATCCTCGGAAACGCGGTGTGCGCCGGGGCGAGTAGACTCGCCACCGATGTCGAGAATATGTGCGCCTTCAGCGAGCAGCTCGTGCGCATGGGCAATCGCCGCGTCGAAGGTCTTGTACAGGCCGCCATCGGAAAAGCTGTCCTCGGTGACGTTGACAATGCCCATCACTTTGCAGAGCTGATTCTCGATACCCATCTCCGCCGGCTGTCCTGCCTGCGCTTGCAAGGGGGATTCAGTCACCTTGTTGTCCAGCCTTTCCAATCGACCATTTAACTGTTGCGTTAGCTCTTGCGGATGAGCGCCATTGCCTCTGCGCGCGAACGGGCATCCGTCTTGAAGCCACCGCGGACGGCTGAGGTCACCGTGCGCGCACCCGGCTTGCGGATACCGCGCATGGCCATGCAGAGATGCTCCGCTTCAATGACGACGATCGCCGAGGCCGGATCCAGCCGCTCCACCAAGGCATCCGCAACCTGACTGGTCAGCCGCTCCTGCACCTGCGGGCGCTTCGCATAGCCATCGACCAGACGAGCGAGCTTGGACAAGCCCGTCACACGACCGTCCTTGCCCGGGATGTAACCAATGTGGGCAACGCCGAAGAACGGCACCAAATGGTGCTCACAGGTGGAGTAAATCGGGATGTCCTTGACCAAAACGAGTTCCTGGTGATCCTCATTGAAGGTCTTTGCCAGCACCTCAGACGGATCTTCAAACAGGCCCGCGAAAACCTCACGGTAGGCTCGCGCCACTCGCGCCGGTGTCTCCTTCAGGCCTTCCCTGTCGGGATCCTCACCGACGGCAATCAACAGTTCACGAACCGCAGCCTCGGCCCGCCCCTGATCGAATTCGCGCTCCATGATGTGTACTTATCGCTCCTCGTTGGTGTCCGGCTTGTCCTGCCAGGCGCTGTTGTCTTCGTTTCGCTTGACGACGCCGTCCTTATCCGAATCGTGCATCTGTGCACCCTTGTCATCGGAGTTGTCGGCGTTCTTCGCGTTTTCCGGACGTTCTGTGTGTTCCGGCTGCTCGTTATCCGGCAGGCGGAATCCGCGCAGCTCCTGATGCTGTCCCGCCGATGGCATCACCGTAGTCGGGGTGGCATCGCTGCCAGAGTTGTCCTGGCGGTGACGTCCGCCCTGCCTGTCCCACGGCATCTTCGGAGGGGCAGGGATATTCGCGGGGCCGTTGCCACCGTTGCTACCAATACCGGTTGCCTTCGAGCCGAAGTCCGGCGCACCTGCCGGGTAGTTAGCAGTGCCCGGGTGCTGGCCACGCGCGTTGCCCTGGCCTTCCTGCGAACCCGGCTGGTTCTGCCCCTCCGGGCGAGGAGTCGGCGCAGGCGCCGGTGCCGGTGCGGGAGCCGAACCGTGCGTGCTGCCGGTATCCTTCGGCGGCCAACCTGGAGCGGTCCAACCAGCCGGCGGTGGGGTGCCACCGTAAACCGGAACATTCGGTCGGTCCTGCTGGGCGCCCGGCAGACCCGGGGCACTAGCATTCCCGACACCAGCGGAGCCTGCCGGCCCCCGACCATTGCCGTTGTTGCCTGCGTCCTGGTTCTCCGGTTCGCGGCGGCGCACCGGCGCGAAGATGTTGACACGCTTCGGCGGTTCCTCGCCGCGCTCGATTGCCAACTCCACCGGAGTCTTCACCGGCTCGCGGCCATCGGCCGGGTGCTTAGTGTCGCTATCGAAGAAGTTCAGGCGCTCACGCGGAACGACATCGGTGAAGATAACTTCCAGATCCGGACGACGCAGAGTCTCCTTCTCCAGCAGTTTCTCAGCCAGAACATCGAGAGTGTCGCGGTTTTCCTTCAAGATGGCGTAGGCCTCGTCATGAGCCTTATTGATCAGCAAACGAACCTGCTGATCAATGGTTGCTGCCACCTCCGGAGAGTAGTCCAGAGAGCCGCTGCCACCGCGGCCAACGAACGGGTCGCCCTGCTCCTCCCCGTACTTCACCGGGCCGAGCTCCGGCGACATGCCGTACTCGGTCACCATGGCGCGAGCAATCTTGGTGGCCTGCTCAATATCGGCAGAAGCACCGGTAGTCGGCAGTCCGAAAACCAGCTCCTCGGCAGCGCGACCACCCATGGCGAAGACCAGACGGGCAAAGAGCTCTGGCAGGTTATACATGCCCTTGTCGTCCTCGGGGACGGTCAGCGCATGTCCACCAGTGCGACCGCGAGCCAAGATGGTGACCTTGTAAACACGCTCGATGTCCTTCAGCGCCCACGCAGCCAGGGTGTGGCCACCCTCGTGGTAGGCGGTGACCTTCTTCTCCTGCTCGGAGATCACCTTGGAGGTACGGCGCGGACCGCCGATAACTCGGTCGACTGCCTCTTCCAGCGCATCCGCAGTAATGATGTTGCCGTTGACGCGAGCGGTCAGCAGCGCAGCTTCATTCAGCACGTTCTGCAGATCAGCACCGCTCATACCGGCGGTGCGCTTCGCCAGCGACGTCAGATCCGCATCCGGCCCAAGCGGCTTGTTCCGGGCGTGGACCTTCAGAATTGCCTCGCGGCCCTTCAGGTCTGGTGCGCCCACCGGAATCTGTCGGTCAAAACGGCCCGGACGCAGCAGCGCCGGGTCGAGAATATCCGGACGGTTGGTCGCAGCCATGATGATTACGCCCTGACGATCACCAAAACCATCCATCTCCACCAGCAGCTGGTTCAGGGTTTGCTCACGCTCATCATGGCCGCCGCCCATACCGGCACCACGCTGGCGACCGACGGCGTCAATCTCGTCGATGAAGATAATGCACGGGCTGTTTTCCTTGGCCTGATTAAACAGGTCACGGACACGAGAGGCACCGACACCGACGAACATTTCAACGAAGTCCGAACCCGAGATGGTGTAGAAAGGCACTCCTGCCTCACCAGCGACGGCGCGGGCCAGCAAGGTCTTACCGGTACCGGGAGGACCGTAGAGCAGAACACCACGCGGAATCTTCGCGCCGAGCTCCTCGTAGCGAGCTGGGTGCTGCAGGAAATCCCTAATCTCGTCGAGCTCCTGGACGGCCTCATCGGCACCAGCAACATCCTCGAACGTATTGGTCGGAGTCTCCTTGTTCAGCAGCTTGGCACGGTTGCCACCAAAGCCGAACATGCCGTTCTTGCCGCCTTGCATGCGGCTGAAGAAGTACATGATGACGAAGAAGAAGATCACCATCGGCAGCAGGAAGCCCAAGGTGGACATCAGGAAGGAATCCTGCGTGACCTTGGTATCGAACTTCTCCATACCCTTGGCGGCGGTGACCTTGTCAAAGACTTGGTCGGTCGCACGCGCTGGGTACTTGGTCATCACCTTCGTGACGTCCTCAGTACCCTCGACCTCCACGCCCTTCTTCAGGGTGAGGCGAATTCGCTGTTCACGATCGTCAATCTGAGCTTCCGTGACATTGCCCTTATCCAACTGGGTCAGGGCAACGGACGTATCCACCTCGCGGTATTCCCGGGAATCATCCGCCAGCTGAGTAATAGCAAAGAGGATAATCAGGATGATGCCGGCAACGGTGGCAAACCGGAACACCTTTTTCTTGTCCATACAGTGGGTTCGCTTTTCGCTCTCTACATCTATTAGTTGCTTTTATTAATTGTACGCATCAACGAGTTCTTCTCGAAGACACATCAATGTCACAACGTGGGGCCAGGGCTCATGGCACCTGACCCCACAGTAGGCATAACGCATCGCAACCGAAAAAAGTTTCCAACTCCCACTTTTCATAGCTAGAAGACAGCTAGAACTGCGGGAGGGTACGCGCGCAATGCCCGTCGTAAAGCATCGGCACTGTGCAATAAGCGCCGAAGACAGACCTAGCCCTGGTAAACGCGCGGGTGAAGCGTGCCGACGTACGGCAGGTCGCGGTAGCGCTCGGCGTAATCCAGGCCGTAACCGATGACGAACTCGTTCGGAATGTCGAAGCCAACATCCGCAACATCCAGGCTGGTGCGCACAGCCTCTGGCTTACGCAACAGCGTAATGACCTCCAGGGAGCGCGGATTACGGTTGCGCAGGTTCTTCATCAACCAGGACAGGGTCAGGCCGGAGTCAATGATGTCCTCGACGATCACAACATCGCGTCCCTCAATATCGCGATCCAGGTCCTTCAAAATACGCACCACGCCTGACGACGAGGTGGAGTTTCCGTAACTGGAAACCGCCATGAACTCCATCTGGCTGGGAATGCTGAGCTGACGAGCGAAGTCAGTCAGGAAGAACACCGCACCCTTGAGCACTGCGACCAGAATCAGATCGCTGTCGGCATCCTTGTACTTCTCATTCACACGATGCGCCATCTCGGCAATGCGAGCATGCAGCTCCTCTTCGCCAATGAGAACTGCCTCTACCTCATCGCCGTAGGGGTTTGCGGGGACGTTGAAATCCTTCACATCATGCATCGCATTTCCTTTCCGCACTTCTATGGCGGCGTGTCGATGGAGCGTAACTGCCCCAGTGCAAGTTCAGGGTTATGGCAACCGATTGTTCTCAGCCGCCGGAAGTTGGATTGCGGCACCCTTCTTAAGGCACCGCGGGACGATTCATTACCAATTGTAGAGTGCCATCTTTTCGCTCAACGACCAACCTGGCATTTCTGTCGGCACCATCGCGACCGCGGGTCACCGGCACTTCGCCCTGTCCGTGATAGCGGTGCACCAGCGCCATCACCATGTCGATCTGTTTACTACTGGGCTCCGCACCCGCCTGCCTCAACCAACGTGCGAGGACGCGCACCGCGATGGCGTCGTCGAGCTCAGCCACCCCTCGCACAGACAGGCTCCCGCTTGCCGACGCCTCTTCCTCCCCCAGCAGCGCATGCAGAGCTGACTCGGCGTGAGCGTCCAAAAAGTCATTGTCGACTGCTGCAATCGCCGCAGTCTTAGCGAGATTTTCCGCAACTCCCGGACCCAGCCCCTGCTCCAGCAGCGGCAAAATCGTCTTTCGAACCCGGACGCGGGCGTAATGGTCGTCATGGTTGTGCGGGTCGTGCCAGGCCTTCAAGCCCAGCTCTTCGCAGCAGAGCTGAGTATCTGAGCGTCGCACACCGAGCAGCGGGCGCAGAATCCGAGTCCCGTCAGACCACGTGAGGTTGTCGCGGATGGCGGACAGCGCCTGCGGACCGCCGCCCCTGGCCAGCCGCAGCAAAACTGTTTCCGCCTGGTCGTCCAAGGTGTGGGCGAGCATCAGCGCCGCACCTCGAGATTGGGCGACTTCCCGTAGCACTGCGTGTCGTGCCAAACGTGCCTCGTATTCGGGACCACGGTCGGAATTGTTGTTGATATCGACCGCGATAACCTCGGCCGTAGCCCCCATCCCCCGAGCTATGTGGGCGGCGCGCTCGGCGACTTCAGCAGAGCCCTGCTGAAGCTGATGATCCACGACGACGGCGTGGACTTTACGCCCGGCCAGCGCACCCTTCGGCCCGAGAGCTTCCGCACAGGCCCCGGCGGTCAGGGCCAGCGAATCCGCACCACCGGAAAGCCCAATGACGACACCGCTGCCCAATTCCTGCCCCACCTGCTGCACTATCGCGCGGACAGCTTGCCGAATGATGAGGAAATGAGGGCTGCGGTCCGGCCAAAAAGGTCTAGCCAACGCGCCCACCACTTGCGATGGTTTCCATCGCGGTAAGCAGAATTCGCTCCTGGGTCGGGCGCGCAATCAGTTGCACCGGCAACCCAGAGGTCGGTTCCACAACGATGCCAGCCGGGAATCCCAGGTAATTCCACGTCGAGACGTAGGGAGTGAAGCGCAGATTGGACAGCAGGTTCACAATCCAGGGCATGCGATGCCACGCGCGAATTCGCGGTGGGTTCTTGGCCAGAGCCGGGGTAATCAAGATGGTGTCACCCGGTAGCTCACGCTCGATGCGAGCGCCATCGCGTGCCACTTGGCGGCCATTGATTGTGAAACGCAGCAAGCGACCAATGCCGGCGTGGACTCGATTGCGCCACTCCAGGTGATCAGGGCGCGGCTCGTCGCGAAGCTGATCCGCCACCCCCGCAGTCCAGCGCGCGAGCATCGGCAGTGGGTTCAGCGGGTACGGCATGTTCTTTTCCGAGACGGCAAAGCCCTTGTCCGCGAATACTCTCGCCGCCTGTTGTGCCGCATCGACGTACTCCGGTGCAGCTTTCAAACCGAATACGGGCGCAGTGGTGTCCACGCTGACTGCGAAGTTTTCAGGCAGGGTCTTCGCCGGGTCCTCCGCATCCACCATGCCATTTGTGAGGATCTTGGTGATCAGGCGCAAGTCATCGTTATTGACTGTGAGCACCCCTTGGACAGACATTCCGTACCAGTCATTGCCGCCCACGCGCCCCGGCATTGTTCCCGGGGTCGCCTTCAGGGTCGAAAGCCCGCAGCACGCTGCAGGGATGCGCAGTGACCCCATGCCGTCGTTGCCCTGCGCAAACGGAACCATCCCAGCAGCGACAGCCGCTGCGGATCCACCGGAGGACCCACCCGGAGTGTGCCCCGGCAGAATCGGATTGTCGACGGCCAGTCCCGGCAGCGTCGTCGTCCCCCACGTACAAAACTGCGGATTCACCGTAGTTCCCACCGCGATTGCACCGGCGCTAGTCAACTGCTGGACAAACGGGTTCTCTAGAGCGGTGTTTTCCTTCAGCGCGAATGGCACACCTGCGAGCGGCAACTCCGAGAGTTTCTCGCTTTGCTCGAGTTCCCGGGCAGCCTGCAGAGCCCTATCCGTCCACACTTCACGGAAGGCATGAATCCCTCCATCCAGTCTGGCGATAGCGTCGAGACTGCGCTGCACGCTGTCCACCGGGCTTAGCTTTCCCTCGCGAACCTGTGCGGCAATCTCGTGAACGGTTGGCAAGTTCCTAATCGCGGAAGTGTGAGAGGCCATTGCGGATTCATCTCCTCAAATTATTTTCAGTGGCAAATGAATCTCAGTTTAGATATCCGCAAGGGCGCTCGCTGCCTTATCGGACGCAGCTCTTGCCGGCAACAGGCTCGCCTCGTTGGAAATCAGTGCGAACGTCAGTACCTGTCCCGACTTCGTCACCACATATCCCGCCAACGCCGAGGCTTTATTCAGCGTGCCTGTCTTCGCACGGACGATGCCCGCCCCGGACTGACCAGCAAAGCGCGTCGCCAGAGTGCCGGACACTGCCGCCACCGGCAGGCTGTCCAACAGTGGGCGCAACCGCAACGCAGTGCTTTCCGACGACTCCTGCGACTCCGCCAATCCCCCCTGCTCGGCCGATTCCACCGGACCCGCGGCCGAATTGAGCACCTCGGAGAGATGCTGCGGAGAAATACGGTTATCCGTGCTCAGGCCGCTGGAGTCCGACAGCACCGCGCCATCGAGAGGAAAACCGTGCTCCGAGAGAGTGTCACGCACGGCACGTGCGGCCCCCTCAAAGGTCGGCGGCAGGCCGCGAGAGATAGCCACCTCACGGGCAATGGACTCGGCAAGCACGTTGTCGCTATAGTTCATCATCTCGTGCACACGGGTAACCAGCGGTGCCGACTGCACGAGCGCGACGGGGTCTGGATCCAGAGGCAGTGACTGACCATCCTTGGCCGCATCCCTCAGGCTGCCTCCGTTTTCCGCACCAAGCGCCTTGGCCAGTGCATCAGCGGCATCCGCGGCGGGCGTGGCGCTGCGCTGCGATTCTTCATTCGTCGAATCGATACGACCGGCGTCCATCATCACCGACTCCACCGGTGCGATGTAGCCGTCCTCCAGCCCCGCACGCTCCCAGGTCTCGTGGAAACTCTCGGTGAATAGAGAGTTGTCGAGATAAACCTTGCCGACCCCCTCCGGAATGACCACGGAAATCTTTTTCGCCAACTCAGCGATTGAAGCCGAGTCCTGGAAGAACCCTTCCCCGTCCTTGCTTAAGGTGGGGTCACCCCCGCCGTGCAAAACGATGTCGTTAGTCCCCGTAACCCGGGAGACGCGGGTGGAAACCCGATGATCTTCACCTAAGTCCAACAGTGCGGCAGCCGCAGTGAGAATCTTCATGCTGGACGCCGGCATGGCCACCGCGGTGTCATTGACCCCCCACAGCTTCTGGCCGGTCGAAGCATCGCTGACAATTCCATGCAGCTCACCGAAGGCTGGATCGGCCGCAGCAGCGTCCATGATGGCGCTGACTTTTTGGGCCAGAGCGCCGTCGTCAAGCGAAGACTGCGCCGCCGTCACAGGAGCAGAGACATGACTGACCGCGGGCGGTGCATCGACAACAATCTGACGATTGTTATTGACGACAACCGCTACGCCGCTGCCCGCTGCGATAACGAGAACACCGGCGATGGCACCGCCGATTTTCAGTCCGCGCGACTTCTTGGATTTGCCGGATTTTACGGAACTGGGCGATTTTTGCGTGCCCTTAGCGGCGGTTTTGGAGCTGTCAGAGTCGGTACTACCCACGGTCACAAACACCTTCTTCCTGAAAACAAAACCTCACTTAAGGTGCACAAATAAACGGTTTTGAGCGGGTTTCGCATAAGATAGCCGTCAGAGAAGTGTACACCGATTATAAGGAGTCATCGCCGTGAGCGTTGAGGTCACTATTGAGATCCCGAAGGGTCAGCGCAACAAGTACGAAGTCGACCACGAGACCGGCAAGGTCTACCTCGACCGCTACCTGTTCACCCCAATGGCCTACCCGGCCGACTACGGCTTCATCGATGAAACCCTCGGCGAAGATGGCGACCCGTTGGACGCTCTCGTGATCCTGCCGGAGCCGGTTTTCCCGGGCGTTATTGTCAAGGCTCGTCCGCTCGGCGTTTTCAAGATGACCGACGAGGCCGGCGGCGACGACAAGCTGCTGTGCGTCCTGGATGATGTCCGCTTCGATCACTACCAGGACATCGACGATGTTTCCCAGTTCACCAAGGACGAGATCGAGCACTTCTTCGTCCACTACAAGGACCTGGAGCCGGGCAAGGAAGTTTCCGGTTCGGGCTGGGGCGACAAGGCTGAGGCTGAGCGCATCCTGGCTGAGGCTATCGAGCGCCACAAGTAAGAGCCACAAGTAAAAATTGCGCTAGCCAATCTCCCTTTCTGGGGCTCGCACCTTTGACGCAGTTCCCGTGATTCAGCGCTACGGCCGTCGGAGTTTTCCTCCGGCGGCCTTTGTGCTTCCGGCGATAAGGCCAGATTGCGTATAGTGCGCACTATGGAAACCGTAAACGTATCCGAAGTACCCGAAGACGCACAGATCATTGACGTCCGCTCACAGATGGAGTGGGATGACGGCCACGCCACCGGCGCCGTTCACATCCCCATGGAAGAGATTCCGTCCCGCTACGGCGAGCTGGATTTGGATTCCGACATTTACCTGATGTGCCGCTCCGGTGGACGTGCCGCTCAGGTTTCTTCCTGGTTGGAGAAGAACGGTATCGACACCATCGTCATCACCGGCGGCATGATCGACTGGGAGCACTTCGGCCGCCCAATGGAGAAGGCCAACTAAACCAACTACAACTGCCCTGCCTACCCGCAGGGCAGTTTTTCTTTTATCTACCCACCCCAAAGCACAGACCTTCTAACAATCCGCAGGCAAACAGGGACATTATTAGTTGGCCATGTCCCATTATTGATGGTTCCCCAGATTGTCTAGTATGGGAAGTATGTCTGATTCATCCGTACTTTCCTCGGCGGACTCAGCCGACACCAGCGGTGGTGTGGCACCCGACGTAGACGCGAAGGTGCCTGCTGTCGACGCACAGAGCAGCACCAAGGCGAAGAAGGCTCGCAAGGGAGCGAAAGCCAAAAACAAGGCCAGCGCTAAGTCCAAGTGCAAGCCCGGCTCCGCAAGCGAACCCGCCGTCGCACCGGCCGCCCTGCGCAAATCCGCGTCCTGGTGCCTGGCACAGCTCGATGCGGCTGTCCGTGCCAGCGTCAACGCGACTCTTGGCCGCACTCAGATTGAGTCGATTTCCATCCGCGGTTATTGGGTTCTGGAGGCCATCGCCGATGGCGGCGACATGGCTCAAACCGAGCTGAGCGCGCTGCTCGGCATGGACCGCTCGGACATGGTTCGCCTGATTGACTCTCTGGAGTCGGCAAATCTAGTCGAGCGCACCCGAGACTCCAAGGATCGTCGCCGCCAGCTCATCGCACTGACAGAAACGGGCAACACCACCCGCGCATCTCTGCGACGCTCACTCCGCAGAGCCGAACGCGCCGCCGTCGCCGAATGCGCACCCGAGGTACGCGCGCTGCTTGCATCGCTTGCCGACGACTCCGCTGCAAGCCCCGAAACCGATGCCGGCGCGAAGAACCCCGAGACCACTACCCCAGAGGTCACGGCCACTGAGACAGACACCAAGGACATGGCGGAGAATAAGACGCAGGCGACGTCGTCAAGCGATGCCCCGCGTCCTAAACGTAAGAAGTCGAAGAAGAAAAAGCGCAAGAAGAAGAATAAGAAGGGGGCTCTCAAGTGACAACCACTGAAGCGAAGTTCCTACGCGCTACGGAACAGCCGCTTGAGCGCACACTCATTGACATTGTCCGGGCGACCGCGCGAAGGTTCCCCGAGGCTGAGGCCATCGATGACGGCGAGGTTGTCGTCACGTATGCGGAGTTGATCAACGAGATTGATTCCACAGCTACGTGGCTGTACGAACAGGGCATCCGTCGCGGCGACCGCATTGGTGTGCGGATGCCGTCGGGAAGCCGCGAGCTCTACCTGGCAATTTTGTCCATCATGGCCGCCGGTGCCGCCTACGTTCCGGTGGACGCGGATGACCCCGACGAGCGTGCAGAAATAGTCTTCGGCGAGGCCGGTATCGCCGGTTACTTCGATGCTGAAGGCCTGCATTTGGCTGGCTCCACGGCACGTAATCGCCCCCGCCCGCTGGACTCCGACGCCGACTCCGACGAGGAAGAGACGGAACCGACGCCGCCGAGCGCACGCGAGATCATCTCGCAGGAGCCCACTCCTGACGATGACTGCTGGATTATTTTCACCTCTGGCTCCACCGGCAAGCCCAAGGGCGTGGCGGTCACCCACCGCAGCGCCGCCGCTTTTGTCGATGCGGAGGCCCGCTGGTTCTTGGCCAACCACCCGGAAGGACCGCTCGGCCCGGATGACCGCGTTCTCGCCGGCTTATCCGTCGCCTTCGACGCCTCCTGTGAGGAAATGTGGCTGGCCTGGCGAAATGGTGCCTGCCTGGTGCCGGCTCCGCGTTCGCTGGTGCGCTCCGGCGTGGACCTGGGCCCATGGCTGATTTCCCGCCACATCACCGCTGTTTCCACAGTTCCGACGCTGGCCGGCCTGTGGCCCGCCGAGGCGCTCGACAGCGTGCGCCTGCTCATCGTCGGCGGCGAGGCCTGCCCGCAAGAGCTGGTCGAGCGCCTGTCCACCCCAGAGCGCGAAATGTGGAACACCTACGGCCCCACCGAGGCCACCGTGGTGGCGTCCGGCATCGAGCTGAAGCCCGGCAAGCCCGTGACCATCGGTTTTCCTCTGGACGGCTGGGACCTCACCGTCATCGACGAGGAGGGCAACCCCGTCCCACCGGGCACCAAGGGCGAGCTGGTCATCGGCGGCGTGGGACTCGCACGCTACCTGGATCCGGAGAAGGACGCCGAGAAGTACGCACCGCTGCCAGCCCTCGGCTGGGAGCGTGCGTATCGCACCGGCGACCACGTCATCATGGACGAGGCCGGACTGTACTTCACCGGCCGCGTCGACGATCAGGTGAAAATCGGCGGTCGGCGAATTGAGCTCGGCGAGGTCGAGGCGCACCTGGCTGCCCTCCCTGGCGCTACTCAGGCGACTGTCGTGGTGCAGAAGACCGGTGCTGGCGACTCCATCCTGGTCGGCTACGTCGGCGCCGGTGGCGACGCCGCAGCCATGGACTACGACAAGTGCATGGATACTCTCCGCGATGCCATGCCAGCCGCGATGGTGCCACGCCTGCACATCATGGATGAGCTGCCGGTTCGCACCTCCGGCAAGGTCGACAAGGCGGCGTTGCCGTGGCCACTGCCTGCACGTGCGGGTGAGGGCGACGTCGACAAGCTGAGCCCTGTAGAGAAGTGGCTGTCCGACATCTGGGCGGACGTGCTGTCCGTACCTGCGCCCGGCGCGGACTCGGACTTCTTCGCCCTGGGCGGCACGTCCTTGGCGGCGGCGAGCGTCATTGCGCGCATTCGCCAGCGCGCCCCGCAGGTCGCCGTGCGCGATCTCTACGACCACCCGCGCCTGGGCAATCTCGCTGAAGAGCTGGTCGCGCGCGGTTTCATCAGCGACGACATGCTTGCCGACGACACCAGCGACCCCACCGCGCACCTGGAAAAGGTACCCGAGCCGACGCCTGTCTCCCGTAAGACCCGTTGGGCCCAGGTGGGCCTCATGGTGCCATTGCAGTGGGCACGTGGCATGCGCTGGGTAACGTGGCTTGCGATTATCAACTGGGTTATCGGCGGACCGCTGGCGCTACCAGGCTGGTTGGTGGCCGTACTGGCCGTGCTGTTCCTGACCCCACTGGGGGTCATGCCCATCAACGCGGCGACGACACGCCTGCTCACGCGCAACATCACCCCGGGTGATTACCCGCGTGGCGGTTCGGTACATCTGCGACTATGGGCGGCCGAACGTCTGGCAGAGAGCTCCGGTGCCCACTCAGTAGCGGGTGCTCCGTTCGTGCTGTGGTACGCCCGCATGCTGGGCGCCCGCATTGGTAAGGGTGTGAATCTGCACGCGCTGCCGCCGGTGACGGGCCTGGTCAAACTGGATGATTACTGCTCGATCGAGCCGGAGGTAGACCTGTCCGGATACTGGGTCGATGGCGATGTCGTCCACGTCGGCGAGGTCACTATTGGCAAGCACGCCCGCATCGGTGCCCGTTCAACGCTGCTGCCCGGCGCGCGTATTGGCAATGACGCTCACATCGAGGCGGGTTCCACCGTCACCGGTGAGAAGAAGGTCAAGGCTGGCGCGCGCTGGTCGGGTTCCCCGGCTCGCAAGGTCGGTCGGTCCAAGCACCGCTTCCCGGAGGAAGTTCCGCCGGCTCGCCGCCACTGGGTGGCTATCTACGGTCTCACCGCTGTCTTGCTGACACTGGTGCCGCTGTCCGCTGCGGTCGCGATGGCTGCTGTCATCGGTTGGGGCACGGGGCTTATCGACGGCACCACCGAGCTAGCCACCTCGAATCTCTGGTCAACGCTGGGCAGTGCCGTGCTGTGGACTATTCCCGCCACCTTCGTCGGTGTTGCGGTGTATGCCCTGCTGACGCTGATTCTCGTGCGCCTGTTCAGCATCGGTCTGAAGCCGGGAGTGTTCCCGGTGCGTTCGCGCGTGGGTTGGCAGTCCTGGGCGACAATTCGCCTGATGGACGCTGCCCGTCACGACCTATTTTTCATCTACGCCTCCATGCTGACGCCGCTGTGGCTGCGTGCACTGGGCGCCCAAATTGGTCACGACAGCGAAGTCTCCACCGCGATCGGTATTCCGAAGTTCTTGCACGTCAAGGACGAGTCCTTCTTGGCTGACGACACCATGGTCGGCAGCTACGAGCTCGGCGGTGGTTGGCTGCTGGTGGGCGACTCCCGCATCGGCAAGCGCGCCTTCCTGGGCAACTCCGGCATCACGCTTCCGGAACGCAAGCTGGCGAAGAACTCGCTGGTGGCCGTGCTGTCCTCTACCCCGAAGAAGACCAAGTCCGGCTCCAACTGGTGGGGTTCGCCGCCAGAGCGCATGCGCCGCGTGGGCACCGTCTCCAGCGATGAGTCAGCGCAGACCTACCGTCCGACTACGGGATTGAAGGTCGCCCGCGGCATTGTCGAAACGCTGCGCATCCTGGCGCCGATGGTCTCTCTCATGCTGGCAACAATCACGTTGTTGAGTCTGCAGGGAATTGGCATGTTCACCGCGGAGTTGGTCACTGCAGGTGGCGTCAACGCTGCCCTGCTCGGCCTGGTGGTCGCGTGGCTGCTCTCCCCTGCCGTGCTGCTGATTGTTGGTGTGCTGGGGCTGTTGGTCACGGTCGTGGCCAAGTGGGTGTGCGTCGGCAAGCACAAGCCCGGTGATCACCCATTGTGGAGCAAGTTCGTCTGGCTCAACGAGCTGCAGGATGCATTCGTCGAAATGGTCGCCGCGCCGTGGTACCTGAACCCGGCGATGGCCACCGGCGGTATCGCACGCGCGATGCGTCTGCTCGGCGCAAACGTCGGCCACGGCGTGTGGCTGGAGACGTACTGGCTGCCCGAGACCGACCTGGTCACCATCGCGCGGGGTGCCTCTGTCGGCCGTGGTTGTGTCGTTCAGACGCACCTGTTCACCGACCGCGTGATGACGCTCGACACCGTCCACATCGGACACGGCTCCGTCCTAGGACCGCACTCAGTCGCACTGCCGGCATCTGTGCTTGACGACGGCTGCCGCGTCGAACCCGGTTCTCTCGTCATGCGCGGTGACCATGTTCCTGCGCACACCTCCTGGCGAGGTAACCCAATTGAGCCAGTGGTGGCCAAGAAGTAGCCCGGATTGAGTGGGGGGCTTAGGTAGGAGCCTGGTAGGCACAACGGGCTGCAAATGTGAAACTGTGAGAGTTTATGACACTTTCAAGCCATTTTTCGGACAATTTTTGCTATAAACGCGGTCAGTAACTCCATTGGCCCGCTGCCAGCCATAACCGAGGTCACTAACTCGCATTGGGGCTAAGTAGGGCTAAGTAGCAAAAGGTGCCCACCCGGCGACACGCCGAGCGGACACACTTTTTGCTACTTAACCCACTATTTATTTTGCGGCTATGCAGTTCGCGACTTACTCTGCTAGCTGCAACCGAGCCTGCTGAGCTGCGGCTACCAATACTTTCAGTGAAGCCGTAACCTCTTCCCAACCTCGGGTCTTTAGACCACAGTCCGGATTAATCCACAGCAGGTTGGGGTCAACGCTTTCAAGCGCATCTTCCACGAGCTGGTTGACTTCTCCGTCCGTCGGCACGCGAGGCGAGTGGATGTCCCAGACACCTGGACCAATCCCGCGAACGTATCCCTCATCTTTCAGCGCTGCGAGCACCTGCATACCGTTGCGAGCTGCTTCGATGGACGTGACATCGGCGTTGAGCTCATCGACGGTGTCAATGAGCTCATTGAAGTCCGAGTAGCACATATGCGTGTGAATCTGAATGTCGTCAGTCACGCCAGAGGTAGCCAGGCGGAAGGACCCCACAGCCCACTTCAGGTAGGCGGGCTGGTCCGCTTCATTCAGGGGCAACAACTCGCGAATGGCAGGCTCGTCGACCTGTACGATCTGCGCTCCAGCGGCCACGAGATCTGCAATCTCATCGCGCAAAACCAGCGCAACATTATCCGCAGTGTCACCGATTGGCTGGTCATCACGGACAAACGACCATGCCAACATAGTCACTGGCCCGGTGAGCATTCCCTTGACGGGAAGGTCAGTCATGTCTGCCGCTGCCTTGTACCACTGCACCGTCATCGGCTCTGGCCTGGTGATATCACCGTAGAGAATCGGCGGCCGCACGCAGCGGGAACCATAGCTTTGGACCCAGCCATTGGTGGTGGCAAGGTAGCCGTCCAGCTGCTCCGAGAAGTACTGCACCATGTCGTTGCGCTCAGGTTCACCGTGAACCAGCACATCGAGCCCCAGTTCTTCCTGCTGTTCAATGGCAGATCGAATTTCAGCGAGCATTGCCGACTCGTAGTCAGCTGGGGTCAGCTCTCCCGTGCGCAGCTGCGCACGTGCACGACGAATACTATTGGTCTGCGGGAAGGAACCGATTGTGGTGGTCGGCAGCGGAGGCAGGTTAAGGGCCTCAGCCTGAGCCGCCTGGCGAGCTGCAAACGGGGAACGAGTCCGGTCGCTGGCCTCGATTGCCGCCAAAGCTTCACGAACTTCAGGCTTAACAATCCGCTTCGACTCTGCCCTCGATGCCAGTGCGGCCCGGGACTCACTCAACGCCTTCAAATCCGCGGCATCGAGTTGGTGGTCATTCAACCTGGCATCAAGCGCTCTCGCCAAGAGGGTCACCTCGGCGATTTTCTCATCCCCGAAGGCCAGCCACTGCAGCACCTCGGCATCCTCTTCGCTCGGGTCTTCCGCTGTCAGGGAATACGGCACGTGTAGCAGCGAACAGCTAGTCGACACCGCGATGGGGCCTCGGGCTGCCAGCTTCTCCAGCGTCGCCAGAGCTGCATCCAAGTCGGTGCGCCACACATTACGACCATCGACAATGCCCGCAACCAGCAGTTCCTTGCCAGTCCAATGCGGCAACTCGGAGCTACCTGCTACCAGGTCGCAACCAATGGCCTGCACGCCTGTGCCAGAAAGGGTTTCCAGCGCCTGATCACCATCACCAAAGTAGGTCTGCACCCACAACTTGGTATTCGCAGACTCCGCCACGTCGGCCAACTTCTCGTAGACCTGGCGAGTCCTAGCAAGAGTCACTTCATCGAGGTCAGTGACCAATACTGGCTCATCGAGCTGAATCCACTCAAAGCCCTTATCCCCCAGTTGAGCGATGATTTCCGCGTACGCATCGGTCAACTTTTCCAGCAGGCCGAGTGGGTTCGAACCATCGTCGGTACGCGACAGGCTCAAGTAGGTCACAGGACCAATCAAATTAGGGCGCAGCATCGTTGTGGCGCCATTGTTCAAGCTGCAGGAATCATCCAACCAGTCAGTGAGGTCAGAGGTAAATTCAGTATCGGCTGACAGCTCCGGAACGATGTAGTGGTAATTAGTGTCGAACCACTTGGTCATTGCGGATGCCGGTTGCGTCTTCGTACCGCGAGCGGTGGCGAAGTAGTGGTTGATCCATTCCGGCAGGTTGGAACCGTCCGTTTTCGGGACATCCTGAAAGCGAGCTGGAAGCACTCCGAGCAGCGCCGATGTATCCAGCATGGAGTCGTAGAACGAGCGCCCAATTGTCGGAACCGAGTCGATTCCTACCTTCAACGCTGCGCCAATGTAGCTATTGACAGTGTTGCGCGCCGTCGCGGCCAACAGGCCGCCGGTCGCCGGGTCGCGCCAGTAGTTTTCCAGAGCTTTTTTGAGCTCACGATTACGCCCTATCCGCGGAATGCCCGCGAGGGTTGCGTGAATTGCCATGATCTCGTGATTTCCTCGTCAGTCGTGATCAGCATCGGATATGAAATTGCACAACCGGCAGGCATTCGGACTTGTCATCACTGCAAGATTGGTTATCAACTCGTCGGATAAACCAAAGCTCTGGCAGTGATGCTTACCGTTGCGGGACAGTTCCGGACTTGCACCGGGATTCCCCTGCATAACTCGAGGGCCTCATGCGCGCTAGGCTCAAAACACACCTTGCGCGGAAAACGTGCGATATGCAGCACTTTCCTTTATGAACACCTTCGAGGCGGCTGTGGATGTGAAGTATATCGCAATATACAAATATGTCATTCACTTAGCCCCTCCCCGAGCCTTCGCTTTAGTGCTCTCCTGCTGGGGCCAATGCGATTAAGCTCGTAGTCATAAAAGCTATTCATTCCACCGCTTTCAAGGAGTGACCTCGATTGACACAGGCTTCCGAAACTTCCCTGAGGGGCGCCAAGATTCCGTTCGATGGCCCGGTCCAGTCAGGCGTTGAACAGCCCGGCCAAGCACATCTCCGCCTCGTCGCATTCGATTTGAAGGACGGCGTCGACGCAGCAGATCTGAAGGCACTGTTCTCCTCGCTTACCGACGTTGCCCGCCGCCTCACCCAAGGCCAGGACATCGAGGGGTATCTGGAACCGGAAATGGTTGCAGCCACTGCAAACCTGACCATTACCGCAGGTTTCGGTGAGCGCATCTTCGATGTGCTCGGCAAGCCAGAGCGCAAGCCGGCTGGTCTGCACGATATCCCGTCATTCCAGCATGACATGCTCCGCCCTGAGTGGGGCCAGTCTGACTTCGCTCTGCAGTTGTGCGGTGATGATCTCGTCACCGTTTCGGCCGCGTCCCGTCTACTGGAAAAGAAGGCGGCTCCGTGGGCTCGCGTGAAGTGGTTCCAGAAGGGCTTTTCCTACGCCTGGGGTTCGCAGCCTCACGGCGCTACCCCACGCAACCCGCTGGGTCAGCTCGACGGCACCGTCAACCCGTCCACTCCGGAGGAATGGTCCGAACAGGTGTGGATTGACTCCAAGGACAAGGCGATTAACAACTCCTGCGTGATGGTTGTTCGCCGTATTGCCCTCGACTTGAACAATTGGGATGAGCTCAGCACCGACGAACGCTCCATCGTTATCGGTCGTGACTTCCACACCGGCGCTCCTCTTTCCGGCGGCAATGACGAGTTCGATGAAGAGGACATGGACGCCGTCGATGACCAGGGCGAGTATCTCATCCACCGCCAGTCTCACTTGGCGCTTTCCCGTGAGCAGGATGGTCAGCCTGACGACGCCCTGCGTCGCCGCGCCTATGCCTACGAAGACCAGCCCGGTGAGCCGGCCTTCCCGTTCGAAGGACCGAACGTTGGCCTGGTCTGGGTTGCATTCCAGAAGAACCCGGACAACCAATTCAGTGCAATCCAGGCCCGTTTGGATCGCGGCGATTTGCTCAATGAGTGGAACCGTCACATCGGCTCCGCTGTGTATTGGATCGCCCCTGGCACTACCCCTGATTCTTACTGGGGACAGGAGTTGATTGAGGGGTAGCGGCTGCAAGCTGGCGGACTAAAACCTGGCGGGCTGCAAATGTGAAACTGTCCTAGTTTATGACACTTTCGGGCAAAATTTCTGGCCGTTTTTGACATAACCTCAGTCACTAACTCGCACTGGCCCGCCGTCGTCAGCCATAAGGGCATCGCCCCGGCGTCGTCACACACCGCCGCCAGCCATAAGAAAACGCCCGCCGAGTGCCTGAGCACTCCTGCGGGCGTTTCTTCTAGACAAGAACTTTGTCAGTCACGGACCACCGAACTAGTCACCAATCTGGTCACGGCCACGCTTAACAATCTTCGGGTCCGGAGTACCAACCAGCTCGTGGTCCTTCTCCGTGTACTCGAACTTGCTCAGCACATAACGCATTGCGTTGATGCGGGCACGCTTCTTGTCGTTGGACTTAATGGTAATCCACGGGGACTCATCCGTATCCGTGTAGCGGAACTGCTCTTCCTTTGCGCGGGTATAGTCACCCCAACGGTCCAGCGATGCGAGGTCCATCGGAGAGAGCTTCCACTGACGTACCGGGTCAACCTGGCGAATAGCGAAGCGAGTGCGCTGCTCCTTCTGGGTCACAGAGAACCACAGCTTGGTCAGCGAAATACCGGAGCCCAGAATCATGTTCTCCAGCATCGGGACCTCACGCAGGAACTCTGCGTGCTGCGACTCAGTACAGAAACCCATCACGCGCTCAACGCCCGAACGGTTGTACCAAGAACGGTCGAAGAAGACGATTTCACCAGCGCACGGGAAGTGCTCAATGTAGCGCTGGAAGTACCACGATGTGGACTCACGCGGAGACGGCTTTTCCAGAGCCACAGTACGAGCACCACGCGGATTCAGGTGCTCGTTAAAACGCTTAATGGTACCGCCCTTACCAGCGGCGTCACGGCCTTCGAAGAGGATGATGTGCTTCTGACCAGTTTCCTTGGTCCAGTTCTGCCACTTCAGAAGCTCAATCTGCAGCTTCCTCTTAATAGACTCATATTCCTTACGAGTCATGCGCTCCTCGTACGGGTAGCCATCGCGCCAGGTATCAACCCGCTCACCGTCTGGAGTGACCAGTACCGGATCGTCCTCATCAGAATCATCGACGACGTAACCTTCGGTCTTCGCCAAATCGACGATGTGGAATTCCTCTTCATTCTTGTCAGCCATACCCCTTATCCTACTGAATTTCTCTGCCACGCGTCCCCCATGCGGGTGCCCTTACCTGCAATTTCCCAGTAGTTAACGTTCCGTCTTACCGAAATTGAGGGGTGGGACTGCACGCATCGACCGTCGATAAGCACTGCGCGTACAATAAATGCCATGTTGTTATCCGAAGCTCTTGCCGCACGATCCGAAGTTTCCGACCGGCTGGCTGAGATTAATCGCCGTCTTTCGCTAGTAGCGCAGGTGCAGGAAGGCGATACGCCTGATGAAGATCCGCAAGCGCTTATTGCCGAAGCCGAGCGTCTGATGGCGCGCTTCGAATGGCTGGTGCGCTCGATTAACGCAACGAATTCCGCTACTGCCTTCGAGGACGGAACGCTTAGCGACGCACTTGCGAAGCGCGACCACCTGCTAACACGGCGGCGGTTCTACACCTCCGCAGCCGATCAGGGCTCGGGTCGGCGGGATCGATACTCAGCTTCGGAGATTCGCTATGTCGCCACTGTGGATATCCGGTCGCTGCGCCAGAAAGCCGACAAGGCGGCGAAGGAATACCGGGACTTGGATACCCGTATTCAGCAGGCGAACTGGTCAACCGAGCTTATCGAGGCCGCGGATAAGCCGGCCGAATAGCAAGCAGGGTTCGGTAGCGAGACCAGAAGAATTTCACACTTTGATAAGTCGGTAGTTGCATCCAGATTGTCGGCGAGCGCGACGGCCTGTCTCTGGCCTTAAAGGGACACCTAAAGATCTCACCTGTACTGAGGCAGCAGGATTAATAACAGACAGTCCTCGGCATTGCGTACATGGGTACAGATCATCGGTTATTTTTCACTACCAAGCGCTGAGGCATCTGATGCGACGAGGGTGGGTTCGGGGACTTAAACTTTCTCAAGTTACAGAGCAAAATCGCCGCTGAGGGACACCCCTCAGCGGCGATTTTTAAGGCTAACTCAAGCAGTTGGGACCTCTTTTAGAAGCCCATGCCGCCCATCTCGTCGCCACCCGGCATTGCCGGCATAGCCGGTTCCGGCTTGTCAGCGACAACAGCCTCGGTGGTCAGGAACAGAGCCGCAATGGAAGCAGCGTTCTGCAGTGCGGAGCGGGTAACCTTCACCGGGTCGTTGATTCCGGCTTCCATCAGGTCGATGTACTCACCGGTAGCAGCGTTCAGACCCTCGCCCTGCGGCAGGGAAGCAACCTTCTCGGTGACGACGCCAGCCTCGAGACCAGCGTTCAGAGCAATCTGGCGCAGCGGAGCTGCGAGAGCCGCACGCACGATGCGGACACCAGTTGCCTCGTCGCCGGTCAGACCCAGCTCGTCGTCAAGCACGTGCGAGACCTGCAGCAGTGCGGAACCGCCACCAGCGACGATGCCCTCTTCCACAGCAGCCTTTGCGTTGCGGACGGCATCCTCGATGCGGTGCTTGCGCTCCTTGAGCTCGACCTCGGTTGCGGCGCCAGCCTTGATGACTGCGACACCGCCGGCGAGCTTAGCCAGGCGCTCCTGCAGCTTCTCCTTGTCGTAATCGGAGTCGGAGTTCTCGATCTCAGCGCGAATCTGGTTGACACGGCCCTCGATAGCGGACTGTTCGCCAGCGCCCTCGACGATGGTGGTCTCGTCCTTGGTGACGACGACCTTGCGAGCGCGACCCAGCAGCGGCAGGTCAGCGGTCTCGAGCGACAGGCCGACCTCCTCAGAGATGACCTGGCCATCGGTCAGGATAGCCATGTCCTGCAGCATTGCCTTACGGCGGTCGCCGAAGCCCGGAGCCTTCACAGCGACAGACTTGAAGGTGCCGCGGATCTTGTTGACGACCAGGGTGGACAGAGCCTCACCCTCGACGTCCTCAGCAATAATCAGCAGCGGCTTGCCGGACTGCATGACCTTCTCCAGCAACGGCAGCAGGTCCTTGATGTTGGAGATCTTGCCGGAAACCAGGAGGATGTACGGATCCTCCAGAACGGCCTCCTGGCGCTCCATGTCCGTGGCGAAGTAACCGGAGATGTAGCCCTTGTCGAAGCGCATACCCTCGGTCAGCTCCAGGTCGAGACCAAAGGTGTTGGCCTCTTCCACGGTAATGACGCCTTCCTTGCCGACCTTGTCCATAGCGGTGGCAATCAGCTCACCGATAGCCGGGTCAGCAGCGGAGATACCAGCGGTAGCAGCAATCTGCTCCTTGGTCTCGATGTCCTTAGCGGACTCCAGCAGCTTCTCGGTAACAGCCGCGACAGCCTTCTCGATGCCGCGCTTGATGCCCATCGGGTTGGAGCCAGCAGCAACGTTGCGCAGACCCTCGGAAACCAGAGCCTGAGCCAGAACGGTAGCGGTAGTAGTACCGTCACCAGCGACGTCGTCGGTCTTCTTGGCAACTTCCTTGACCAGCTCAGCGCCGATCTTCTCGTAAGGATCCTCAAGTTCGATTTCACGTGCAATGGAGACACCGTCATTGGTGATCAGCGGTGCGCCCCACTTGCGCTCGAGGACTACGTTGCGACCCTTCGGGCCCAGCGTGACCTTGA